>DAOVFL010000020.1 GCA_030672945.1 Candidatus Bathyarchaeota archaeon
TTACCTGCTTCTCCGTCTCCAAATGGGTTTTCCCAATTATTATCTTTCTTCAGCATTATTTTTACGCATTCAACCATCTTCTGAGGATTTGTTCCTGCTAAAATGTTAGAGCCAACATCCAGTGTTTCAGGTCTTTCTGTATTGTCTCTGAGTGTTACGCATGGAACCTTTAAGATACATGTTTCTTCTTGGACACCGCCTGAGTCTGTTAAAACTAGCCTTGCGTTATATTCAAGTTGCAAAAAATGCGAAAAATTAACTGGATTGACTGTTTTAATACCTTTGGGATGTAGATTAAACTCTTTCATGCATTTTTTTGAACGCGGATGAATTGGATAGATTATTGGTGTATCAAATTCGTCGCTAATTCTTTCCAAACCTTCTATGATTCTAGAAAATGTTGTTTTGTTGTCAACGTTTTCTTGTCTGTGAATGGTGACTAGAAAATATTGGTTTGGTTGAAGATGCAACTTATTCAGTAAATCTTGTTTCCTTGCTAGTTCAATGTTCTGATAAACAACATCAACGATAGTATTGCCAGTTATGAACGTTTTTTCCTCCGAAATGCCTTCATGTAAGAGAATTTCCATGGATTTTTTTGTTGGGGCAAATAGGAAGTCAGAACAGTGGTCAGTTAGAACTCGGTTGATTTCTTCAGGCATTTTTCTATCATAACTTCTTAACCCAGCCTCTATATGACCAACTTTTATTGCCAATTTAGTAGCTGTAAGAGCTCCTGAAAGAGTGGAATTAGTGTCGCCCTGCACTAACACAACGTTAGGTTTTTCTTTTCTTAACACTTTTTCTATTGCAATGAGCATTTTTCCTGTTTGTTGGCTGTGGGATCCTGAACCAACACCTAGATGGTATTTAGGGTCGGGTAATTTAAGTTCTTCAAGGAAAACCTTATCCATGTTATAAGAATAGTGCTGACCTGTATGTACAATGAAATAATCCAGAGCTAAACGGTCTAATTCCTTGATTACTGGCGCCATCTTGATTATTCCAGGCCTAGTGCCAAAAACTACTGAAACTTTCATCCACTTCACTTCTTTGATCTAAAAGGTACAAGCTATAACGCGTGCTAATTTCCTGAAACACAAAGATATTTCAAGAAATCTACGCTCTGAGCCACCAACATATTTTCCATATTCGGAAGAACGAAGAAAAAAAGTAACCATATTGATAGGTTATCTCATGCTTCTCACACGCGTCTTCTAAGGTGTTTTGGTAGCCAATCATAAACGTATCTCGTTTTTGTATGCTCTTGTAATTGTTTCCAAATCTTTGACTGCGTCTTCACCTGAAGGCGACGGTTGAATGTCTTCTTCTATGCAGCGAATGAAGTGTGAAATTTCTTTCAGATATGGTACAAAGAACCTTGGGGTTCTTCCGAGGAGAAGCTGAATTGCGGTGATTGCTTTGTTTGGCGACGAGCGATAACCAGATGTATGTGCGACTGTTCCGAAAAAATCAACTCTTGTTGCGGCTTTCTGGGAAAACCAGCCTACATTAATAATTGCAGTTGTTCCTGATTCGAAGTTTGCGATGCATATTGCATGGTCTTCGAAGTCAAAGTTGAACCTGTACCCAAGGTAAGCTTTTATGGTTTTAACTTCGCCGAAATACCAGCGTGTCAGGTTTATCATGTGACTTCCTAGATCTATTAGCGCTCCTCCTCCTGTTAGTTCTTTTTTTAGCCACCATTTCGGGACTGGGCGGGGGATTGCAATTTCTGCTCTGTGAAAGAAAGGCCCGGATCCGATGCTGACGGCGTGTGCAGTTTGTATGTCGCCGAGGGCGCCGCTTTCTAGCTTTCTTTTAAGATTTTGGAATTCGGAAAAGAATCTTAGAGGATAACCAACCATGAGTTTCACATTATTCTTCCTGGCTGCTGAAATAATTCTCTTTCCTTCTTCTGGGTTTCTGGCTAGGGGTTTCTCTAGAAAAACATGTTTTCCTTCTTCTGCAGCACTTATTGCACAGGGCGCGTGAAGGTGGGTGGGTAAGGATATTAGAACAGCATCTATGGTTGGTTGCTTCAGGAGTTCATTATAATCTGTAAATGTTTGTTTTACACCCATTTTCTTAGCAAGCTTTAAAGCTCTTTTTGAGATGTCAGCAACTGCTATAAGGTTAGCTGATTCCAGTTTTAAACAGTTTCTAAGATGGACTTTTCCAATGAAACCAAGTCCGATTAAGCCTAGGTTGATTTTCTTCGTTGTTATCCCTCTTTTCAGTATTTGGGAAGTGTTATCATAGCATTAAGCGTTTTTCTAAGCCTAAAGCGCAGACAAGCCTATATCCAAGCGTTATTGCTTTATCTGTAAGGTTTTTTGTGGGGTACTTGTCTTTGAAGTAGTTTAGGTTCATTCCCTTTGCTGTAAAAGAAGTTTTCCCTATGCCCTCTTTTTCGGCGAGTATAATGTGTTCGACTGATTTGGGGTTTACTCCTAGAATTGTAGCAGCTGCCGTGTCCATTGCTACTGGATCCCTGCTGGCCATTACAAGCCCTAAATTTGATACTTGAGACCCCCCTAAAACAATTATTCCATCAAGGATGCATAAGTTAAATTGCATAATTTTATTTAGAGCGACTATGGTTTCGCTGAGTTTCGAGTGAAGTTTAAACTTTTTTGGGTAAGGGTTACAACCGAATATGTTTTTCAGTGCACATGAAATTGTGGTGGGAGCCATGTATTTTATCTTCGGAATGTTTATTCGCAGATCGGCATCTTTAATTATTTGTGGAATCATAAAGTTGAAATTCTGATCCTTTACTTTTACCTTGACTGGTTCGGCTTCTGCCTCTGAAAGATTAATCAATTTTACATGATATTGCTCTGCGATTTTTTCGTATCCTAAGAATTTAAATGCATATTTGCATTTCATTGCTGAAGCGTCAGATTCCACTATTGAAATGTTCACGTCAGGCGACGTTTTTTCGCGGACTATTTCTATTACTGTAGCAACAAAATTCGGATCGGTGGTTTGACCTGTAGAATAGTCCCAATAATAACACATGTTAGGCTTTATGACAACGTTCTTTACGTCGTTTGGAAGTTGATAGCGGATCAGATTTAGAGAATCTAGAATAGCTTGACTTATTGGATGATTCAGCTTTTGGTCCTCGACGAAGCTAACTAGACTCATATTGGTGCGTCCTAATTATGAATTAAACACTGTATGATATCACTCATAACCTTTTCGAAAGTCGCACGAGCAACTGCGTTCATTTTCGTCGTCTTTGAAATTTAGCTCGCACTTTCTGGTTTTCTTCACTGTATAGAAGCCTGCGTGCGATGATGGGAAATTTGCAGTTAAAAGGTGGAGAAGGTCCGTAGTGTCTGCGCTTTTTTAAAGTTGTGCCTAAATTTTTGAGGTTGAATAAGTAGGCTTTTAAGAGCAGTTTTTTAGTTGTAGGATCTTCCACAAGAAAAAGCGAAGCAAGGTCAATCACAAAGGCGGAAAGTAGTCTCATAAGAGTGAAATGGATGAGGATGAATCTGATTCGCGATCGATGTGCCATGTACTGTATATGCTGACCTTTTGGATCCATTCCTTCAAGTGTTGCTTGGCCTCTGTGATAAATTATGGAATCTGGGACATAGATTGTTTTGTAACCGCGTTTGCGGATTCTATAGCATAAATCCACGTCTTCATAAAATATGATGTAGGCGGGATCGAACAGCCCAACTTCTTGCAGTATCTTCCTTCTGAGAACCATTGCTCCGCCTATGTAGTCAAGATCTTCTCTGAGGGTGTTATATTGTCCTCTATCAATTTCATACAGTCCAACTGGTCTAGCACGACCGCAGAGGAAGAGATCACCACCTACTCCGTCGATACGGTTTTTTGTCCTATAGCTGAGACGTTTGAAGCCAGCAAGACCTATTTTCGTTTTTTTTTCCATAAGTTTGATTATTGAATTAAGCCAATTCGGATCAACTGTCATGTCATTGCTTAGTAAGGCAAGGTATCTTCCTTTAGAGGTTTTGATACCTCTGTTAAAACCTTCAGAAAACCCGAGATTGGATTTATTTTCAAGGACTCTTATCCTATCCTCTTTGAAATTTTCTCGAACAAAATCTACACTTGCGTCTTCAGATCCGTTATCAACAAAAATTACCTCAAAATTTGGGTAATTAGTCCTAAAAACTGAATCCAAACATTCCTTTAAGCCTTTTCCTAAGTATTTGAGACCGTTGTAGTTGAGTACAATAACTGAAACAAGCGGATAACCTTGCATCAAATTACCCTCGAATTTTGATGTAATTGACATTTGCTTTTTTTCTTCTTGAGACAAATTCAAATTGCACCTTTCTGTCCCAAGAATTTAAGAGAATCTATGAATCTCACGTTAGGGAATTTATACAAACTAAACTCATAGACTCCCCTGTTTTTGTGATAAATGTTTGGATATAACGAAGTATCTTTACCGAGGATTGCAGCAAGAATCGCAACATGAAGACGGTCGGTGTAGACTCTTCTCGAATTTTCAATCAAATCCACAAATGCCTTGAAGTCAGCAACAAAATCTGTATCCCCCAAGATAACTTTATTTGTGGAGAACTCAGTGAAATTTATCAATTTCATATTTTCCTGCTTCCCAAGATCCTCTATTCTCCAATCTACCACCGATTCCTTATCGTCTCTAGGGCAAATCAGATCATAAGAACCATCTCGAGAATTAAAATCGTCTTTTGACAAATATAACGCAGTGTCATGAGACAAGTGAATGTGAACATTTTCCGGAAAATTCATTGAAAGCAGCAAATTATAACTGTACTTTTCACGACAAAAAAGATAAATCTTCTGCTTACTATAAAAGAATTCTGAAAATCTGGTGGAATTAAAAAAGAAAGATTGTGGTGCAACAATAATAGCGCAATCAGGACTATTTCTAAGCACATTCTCCAGAATATCATATTCCTTCCACAAATCATTCAAATAAGCGCCACCACGGAGCAAGATAACATCCGCAAAGGCGTCTCGTATCTCATTGACCTTTTTGTATATCAGGTTGTACGTGGTGCGAGCCGCATATTCCAACTTCTCTGCTATTGACTCGTGGAGGCGTAACAACGATAGCATTTTCTTCACCTTGAAAAGGCGTGCGTTCATAGTTTTGTATCGCAATACCTTGTAGTTGATGCTTAGCTCTCTAAGTTTTTTCTCCATACCCATATATATCAACTGATCACCTTTACCTCCAAACGGATCTACCACTAGAATACGATCCTTTCGATGTTGGAGCAATATTTCTTCAAACTTGTCCAAGTTTAATTCCTCAAAACTGTTGTTACATACTTACATTCTATTAACACGAGCGCGCGCGCGATAGGTGCCGATGGCACGGCGGCCCAACTAGCGCAAAAGTCTTCTTGGGAGTATGTGTAGGTGACCAAACCATCAACCGGAGGCAAGATAGGCTCTACTGCTTTGATAAAAAGAGAACGCCGTTTAGCATCTGGGTCTACGACGATGACAAAGTTGACCAATTAGTGAACCTCCGTCTAGCGTGCGTTATACTGGGCATGTCTTTTTAGAAACTAAAGAGGCTTCTCCAAGAAATATTTCAAGCGCGAAAAAAGAGAGCGCATTAAGATCGAGTCAAAGTGACATTAGAAGCTTGGCTATAGGCTTTAACCTCGCTATTGCCTTTCGCGCATTCTTAGGAAGTTTATAATAAACGTAAAATAAACACCATGTAATATCCATTTTTCTTGTGATACTGAATTTCCTTTTTCCTGCATTTTCAGAAACATCAAAATCTCTGAGCCATCTGAAGAACTCTTCAGAGTTATACAAGTTGTGACTCATTGCTTTAGGAATATGTCTTTGAATATCACTCCATACAAATACCTCACCGTAATCTTGGATGAGCCCACCTCGACCTTTGGTAAGATTTGCTTTAACAAAATCAAAAAATTTACTGTCTATACTGAAACCGCATTTATTGGGGTCAATATTTTCCAATACTAAACCAGTAATCGTTCTACAGCATTTCTCGCATGTACTGCAATTAAAATCACGAAATCTGGAGTAGCAAGACCTCAGAGTGGGATAATGCTTTCCGATTGTTATGTAATTTTTTAACACATATCTAATCTTTTCCTGCCTACTAAGCTCGTAGCAATCATGAACAACTTTTACATCTCCCCAAGACAACTTGTTATCAATAAGCCTGTGCGAGCCCCAAGGATACTTAAATTCTCGTGTACACGATGCAGCAATCAACAGAGCCTCTATGTGTTTCGCTACAGTAATTGGGGCGCATAGGCCTAATATGCCTATTCCGTGATGAAAACCTCCCCACCAAGAACCCGTTAAGTATCTGCCAAAATCTACGTTTAACGGGCCTTCGTCTATGAACTCATGCAAATTCGTTTTGATAAAGTTTATCTCCACATGCTCCTCCCTTGCAAAGTCCTCGTATTTGTTTTTGGACTTTCCTCCAAAATTCTTCCTCAGCAAGAAGAATGTCCGCTCCCCAAATCATAATCAAATTTGGTTTTTCATTCCTATGCTTAATGTAAGAGGCAGTTGAATCAATGCCACCACTGAATAACAATCCATATCCTCGATTAGAAAACTTGTTCGAAACTAGATCTTCAACATGAATGTTGGTGGAAAAAGAAAGCTTGTGATACCATCTCTTCATGACTAGTTTGATCTTGTTCAAGGATTCTAAGTAAGACCTATCGAGTTCTTTGACGTAGATATCTGCGCCAGCCGCCCATGCAACCGTTATTATGTTGGAAAAGACAGGAATCTGCAAAATGCTTGCACTTACGTTTTGAATGTCTCTATCGTATTCCGCACGAAAAACTTTTTGTTGAAAGTACTTTTCAATATTTCCTGAGTAAGATATCTTTGACAACAAGAGCCGATTTTTTAGAATTCTTGGCTCTTCTATCTTAATATACTTTGATTTTGGTCCGGACACTCAAGTTTCCCTCAATCCAGAATTGTTAAGGAACCTCATGTTTCCTTTTCAGCGTTTCTTCTACTGACCACCAACAACACTTATGTAGACCTCACTTCCACCATTTGTGTAAACCTTGTCTAAGTCATTAAAGAGAAAACTAAGCTCACTGGAGTTCCATACCAAACCTCTACTGACAATTTTTTCATAGATGACGTTCAATTTACTCAGGTAAACTGTCCCGTTGGTTACCACTATAGTAGTATTTGATAAAACGTTGATGTCTCCTTCGTATATCCCGCCGTAACTTGGTAATACTTTGTAATAAGAAACCCCGTCTGCATATATTTGCACTTGCCTGATGTCTATGTTCCTTGACATCCATTGAGCACATACTACACTTTGTTCATCAATGAAACCGGCTGAGCCATAGAGGCGCACTTTATCCATCCGATACTTGCTAAGAGGCACCGACCAAGACTCACTACCCGTTACTTCATAAATGAAACCTGTTTGAAAAAGAAAGTAAGGTACGAGCACGCTTACGACCAAGATTGAAACATAAAGCTGCTTTTTCCGCTTCGCTAGAAAACCGATGAATGTCTCGCAACCTAGCGCGAAGAAAGGCGCCAAAAAGAAAAGAATTATGTGATAAAACCTCGTCATGTTCAAGGTTAACGCGAATCGTGGCAGTAATATACACATCGCCAGTAGCAACATACTAAACGATGAAAAAAGAACATACTCTTCATCCATATTCGCGCGCACTTTACGTCTAACTATCAACATGACAAAACCAACAACGATGAAAAATTGGGTAGCATAAGCGAACATTCTACTAAGTGCCTGCCAATAAGATTCCGCAGCTTCCATTCCAAGCCCCCTCATCACGTCTCCCCCTCGTGATGTTGGATCAAAGAAGTCGTGAAGACTACGATACACGGTGTCTCCAAAGGATAGAAAACTCTCGAAAGATGCGGAAGAAGAAGTATAAATATACCAAGAAAACATCATTGCGAAAAATAATATAACTAAGGATAAGGTCAAGTTTTTACATCTATTTTTAGTTAAGAACATGTAAATCCAAGCTGTCGAAATGAAAAATAAGAAAATCAGCGAGAGTGCATAATGTGATGTTATCAGAGCAAAGCTGAGAATTACGAAGAATAATTTGCTGGTTGAGGAATCCAATTTTTCACTTAGAAGCACCAAGAACAATAAAACAAAGAAAAATTCGGCGATCATCTGCCTAGTTAGTCCTATCATTTCCATGTAAAATGTCACTTGGCTCATTAAGAGAAAAGCCGAAATAAACGCCGTTTTTTTGCCTAGGTTTATTTGCCACATTTTGTATAAACCCAAGGGTACAAGTGAGAAAAGCAGTGGAAACAATATCTTCAGTATCCATGTTCCATCCATATTTAGTATGTTTGCATAAATCGTGGGAAGCATTGTTGTGCTAAGCATTGTGTTGAATCTTCCAAAGCGGGGGTCATCAAAATAGGCTGTTGAATCCCAGTACCCGTTCTCTTGGACCAGTTTGTATACGTAATATTCTGTATGTATGTCAGTTCCATAGATGTAGTTGGTAATAAGTGATGAATGGAAAAGAAGAGCAACTGCTATTGATAATATGATTAGTGCGTAAAGTTTTGACGACATGATTCTCTTTGGGACAATTGCTAAAAAGAAGATTATGGCAATTGCAAAGATTAGAAAAAGCAAAATTGAATTGTTCCCCATAGCATTGACGCAAAACGTGCCTACAACGCTTAAAATAGGAAGAGTTATAAGCAGTGGGGCCAAGAGAGACAACCCCAGAGTTTCAGTATCAAAAAGTTTAACATATTCGCTTCTTAAATAGACTAAAAGTGCGCCTATAAGGATGAAACCGTTCAGAATTATCATTAAAGGCATTGGCGAAAGCGGTTTTGAAACGCTAAGTATGGAAGAAAATTCGTTTATCAAAAGTCCGGCGAGTATGAGAAAAGCGACACTTAGCCCCACGGAGAAAAGAACAGTTTCCAATCTGCCAAGCTCATTCAACTTTAGCAGCTTGAGAATAATGAATCCTGGAACGAATGTGAAATAGAAAAATCCGATAACCTGCCAAGCAATCGAAACATCCAAAAACATCATAGCATAAGCTATAAACTGCAAAAACAGTATAATCACTAGAAAATCCCTTGATTTCCACTTAACATGTATTAAATTCATCTACCGAAAACCCTCCAATGTTCCATACTTAAAATGGTTTCCGTTACATGCGTCGTGTGTCGTAATACAGAAGACTTATTATGCGGTTCGGTGAATGCATAAATGAAGAGCATGTGAACAGTATGAAAAGCATCCCAAATCCTTTTACCTATAGAACACGAGTCATTAAACTAGCTGTAAAGGAAATGCAAAGCGCAAAGTTCTATGTAATATTCTTGGCATTTGTGATGCTTGCGGGAATTTTCAGTCTATCTCCTGCGATTTCATCATCGATGAATGATACTGTCATAAGAAGCACTGGTAGAATAGCAACGGCAACACCGCTAGCTTATAAGAGTGAAATACGAGGTGTATTCGTACAATGTGGCACATGGAGCAGTCCTCCCGACTGGGACGTGATGGCACAGACTTGCAAGGATTACAAAATTGATGCGATATACGGTGAGTTCCTGAGCATCCACGGCGGATACTACGACAGTGCATACTCTGACTTAGCTGATATCTATGGAAACCAACTGGCTCAAGCCCTAGTTGCTTGTCATGCTAGAGACATTGAAGTTCACGTTTCCATGGATGTAGTTTATACTCCAAAACCTTCACAGACGGAGCTGAAATCTGTAGATGACGACGGAAACCCTTACCCTTGGACTTGTCCAATCAAACAACGAACATGGACTCGACTCTTGGTGGAAGAATTAGTCACCAATTATGACATTGACGGGTTTATGTTCGACTACATGCGTTATGCTGTCGCTGATATTTGTTACTGTTCAGAATGTAAAGCGAAGTTTGAGGAATACTTAGGAGAAAGCATTGATGTGAATAACTGGCCTCCAAATGGCGGTGATTTTATTTACGGCGGTCCACGTAACAATGAATTCCTTGAGTGGCGTGTCATACCCATCACCGAGTTGGTGAGAGACATGCGTAACTGGATGTTGGCAATTAAGCCAAACTTAAAATTTAGTTTGGCAGCTTGGACGTTATTTGATGATTCCGCTATTTACTGGCGGAAATTCATAGGTCAGGACACGGCTGATTGGATTAATAAAGGATATATAGATGTGGTTGCTCCAATGATGTATACTTCAACAATAAGTAATTTAGAAAACTACATTCAAACAAGTAGAAAATATTTTACAGGTGGAGAAGAGGGGAAAATCACGTTTCTACCGTTCATTACAACAGGTGTAAGTAGTCCAATAGAACCTTCTGAATTCAAGGCTATAGTTGAAAAGTGTAGAAATATGGGAACTGACGGGTGGATAATCTGGCGATACGGTGGACCAGGATGCGCCATTACGCCTGATATAACGGATTACCTTTCAATCATAGATATGCCGCCCGTTTTTTCGTTGAGCAACATAGATGTTTCTCCCGAAGAAGGAGAAGCAACAGTTGCCTGGACTACGGACTTGCCAGCCACCAGCAGAGTTGAGTACAACACGTCTCCGTTGTTCAACGCATCTTTCAGGTTGTGG
>DAOVFL010000101.1 GCA_030672945.1 Candidatus Bathyarchaeota archaeon
AAAACATGCAGAACTCTATAATCACCCTAACAACGGACTTTGGGTTAAAAGATCCTTATGTGGCAGAGATGAAGGCTGTCATACTAGAAATAAGTCCAAGCGTGAGAATTGTTGACATAACACATCAGATAGATAAATTCAACGTAAGAATGGGTGCTTACACGCTAGCTGCTGCCTGCCCATACTTTCCAAAAGGCACGATTCACGTGGCTGTTATAGACCCTGGTGTTGGAACACAACGTAAGGCCATACTTGTTCAGACCAAAAAGGGCTATTTTGTTGGACCAGACAACGGCGTACTAACTTTAGCAGCAAAAAGCGATGGTATAAAACATACTTACAGAATAGAGAACCATAAGTTTATGCTTCCAGAAATTTCTAATACGTTTCATGGAAGGGATATTTTTGCCCCTACAGCTGCTCATCTTGCAAATGGAGTATCACCTTTGGAGTTTGGACCGGATATCCGCAGAATTGTGATGGCTAAATTTGCGAAAATAGTTAAGAGAAATAACAGCTTGACAGGTGAAGTCATGAGCATTGACGATTTTGGAAACATAATCACAAACCTTAAAGGGGAAGACCTTGAGTTGATGGGAGTAAGAACAGTTGTTAAGATCAAACTTGAAAATAGTACGTTGAAATTAAGGCTCTGCAAGGCTTATTCGGAGGTTGAAGTTCAAAAACCTTTGGTTATTATTGGAAACCACAACTTCATAGAAATATCTATAAATCAAGGAAATGCTGCGGAAGACCTCGGAATAAAAGCTGGAGACAAGGTCACGGTTTATCGCTCCTGAATACAACTAACCTCATAAGGTCATGGTAAACCTAACCTATAAGGTCAGTAGAGTTGGGAATCCTAATTCAGACTTCATTAGTAACGACTGTTAATTAAAAATGTTGAAAAATCTGATATTACGGATCTGGTGAATTTTCACTTTTTTGGCTCAGGAGAATTATGTGTCGTTTTTCATTTAATGGAGTAACTATGAAATATATGAGAAGGAGAGTCAGGTAGTGAAAGAACATGCACTATAAACTAAGACTCCTGAAATGTTACGATTTTGTTCAGTAATTTAAGTTAAGAAAAAAGCACTTTAGCGCAAAGAAGATTTTAGATTCCAAAACTGTGAAATATGTTTGGATTATTAATCATTAGAATTCAGTTGAAGATTTTTTCCGGAAATCATGAAAATCTTAAGCAGAAAAGATGCATACATATCATGCAGTGTGAGTAGGCTATGCACAAGTTTTGGAAGTGCGAACCCTTACGAACATAGAACCTACTATCAATTCTCAATGATTTATACCGTGAGCTATTCAAGCCTTTTTATAATGTGATATCCAAATTTTGTTTTTATAATAGGTGAAATTTGTCCTTTACGAAGGGCGAATGAAGTCTTTTCGAATTCTTTCACCATTTTTCCTCTGCTGAAAGTTCCGAGGTCTCCGCCACATTTTCCTGAGGAGCAGAGTGAAAGCGCCTTAGCTATGTTTGCAAACTTTTCGCCTTTCCTTAACCTTTCCAGAACCGCATTTGCCTCACTCTCAGCCTTTATAAGGATATGAGCGCAGTGAACTTTATTCGGCATAAAGAGTAATTGCTTCAATTCGTTTATAAAAGCTAATGTACGCTAGGATTTTTCCTAGTTCCATACCTAAAAATAACAGAATATGTTAAGTAATTTGGATTACTGATGCTCACGACACCAAGCATCACATTTTTCTTTGCTATTCTGACGCACGTGAAATTTTAATTTAATCCCTCTCACCTTATATTTCTTAAAAGTTTGAAGTGGAAGTATCAAAAAATGGTGTGCAAATAGGTACTGCATGTTAAAGTCAAACGTGCACTAACTATCTTCACAACTCCGACATAATGATTGAATCTTTCTACGCCCCCTACGAGGTGGAAGCTTTTTCCTTCAGATTCCAGAAGCTCCCACCTAGATAAAAATTGTCACGATCACAATTTATCGCTTTTATTTAAGTCTTGAAGCCTGTTAACCCCGTCAATTTCTTTTATGAATTCAGTCACACTTTTGGGGACAAGCCTCTCCCAATTTTCTCCCTTAAGCATTCTCCCCCTAATTTCAGTTGAAGAATAAACCTTTCGCTTACGAAAACGGATGGATTTAACCTCATATCCAGCTTCCATAAAAAGCCTCCGTGTTAACGGCTCATTAGAATACACAACATCAAATTTTGGAGTATAACCCTCCACGGCTGAAACCCACATCACATGCAAATGCACATCAGGAACCGGTACAACCCAAACCCGCCCACAACCTATCTCAGCCTCTTCCAAAGCCGTGCGAACCATAACCAGCCGTTCACCAGCAGTAAAAGGATCATCAACATCATGACTATACTGAGCACTTCCAATAGCAATAACAAGCTCATCAACTTCTCCTAAAGTATCCTTTATCGCCTCAAGATGACCCAAATGAAATGGTTGAAACCGCCCAACAAAAAGCCCACGACCAACCATAAACATCCCGCAAATACTATTGTGCATACATATGAATTAACGTTTACCCTTTTCCAACAGCGCGCGCGCTTTCGGCGATGATTGTTGCTTTTACGGATGGAATCAACATCAGTGAAGCCAAAACTATTATAACGACAAGAGAAGTGACCGCGATACGTTTATGGGTTAACATTGTTTTCCTCCTTTTTAGCCGAGTTCTTCTTATGCCAGATTACTGCGCTGATGGCGAAGGCTATGGCTGCTCCGGAACCTCCAGTTATCAGAAGTGGAACCGTTGGAATTGTTGGCAGCTCTGCTTTTTCAATCTTAAATTTTGGTTCGGTCAGAAAGTTCAATTCATAGAATCCGTCGAAATCTCCGTATGTCTGGAAGAGGTAGATAATTTTATGTGGGTGTTCGCCTTCACGGTAACCGAGGCATATTGCCCCTCTCTCCTCTCCATCGCCAGCGAGTTTGTAACCCAGTTCTTTTTGCACGCCATCTTGACAGATGAATAGATAAATGCGTGCAAAAGAGGTGGATGTGTAATAAGGTGAGTCATGTTCAATGTGGCTCGAGAAGTTCCTCAGAAACCAGATGTGAACGTATTCCTGAGTTGCGAACGTGCATGTGAAATTCAAGCTGTTTCCGGGGTGGAATCTGTAGGTGGTGGCGTTTATCTGATCACAGTTAGTCTCAATTACAGGGTAAACGTAGCCTGCATCCTCTTCTCCAAATGTTTGCTGTGGCAACGAAAATAATAGAAAAACCAAGAGCAACGCGAGTGTTGAGATTATTTCAACTTTTGCTTTCATTCTTATTCCTCTACCTTTAACTAGGCGTTTCCCTCAATTTATGTTTTTCCGTTGAATTTATGTGAAAAGAACATGGTGTTCTTGCTGATTCATGGAATTATTGATATTTCCATGATAATTACCCATTAATAATGATTAATGGATACATGAAATAGAACAGCTTGTTCTTCCTCAAGAGGAAAATCTTAATTTGCGAATTCGCAAGATATGGACTTTACCATAAATAAGTTATCATAGCGTAATCTTTACATTGACACCTTAAGATCTCATGTTTCACATCCATATCATTACATATCCACCAAACTTGAAATTCGAAGTAACAAATCTATGATGTGAAACAATCAATTGGAACAAGGTAAAGGCCACAATACTACTAACACTTTTCGGCTTCCGCCAGCAGTTTTAACAATAAAATCATGATAAACCATGAGAATTTAATGGAATCAGAGAAACAGCCTCATTCACCTTTTTAGTTAGTCTGAAAGAGGACTCTAACTGGAGAAAAACTGTGGGAATGCATGTAGAGATGTTAAGGTGTGCCTTCCAAGACTCTAGATTTGACTTGTTGCCATGGCATTCTAATAAGAATGGAAAAATATACGTGTAATGAATGGTTATGCGGTTTTAGAGCAGACGATAAAGCTTCACAAACACCAATGTACATAATTAAACTTAATAG
>DAOVFL010000014.1 GCA_030672945.1 Candidatus Bathyarchaeota archaeon
CTTTGCATCTTCCACTGAAGTGGCCCAGTAGGCGTTTGTTATAAACCCCGTTTTATACCCCAGTCTCTTTGCTTCACGCAGTCCCCATAACATGATGGGATAGTAGAGGACGGGTTCACCACCTTCAAAATAAATCCATTCAATGCTTTCGATCTTTTTCGCTTCGTTAAGTATATCTCTTATGTCTGAAATCTTCATTACTCCCTTAGCGTCTGGATGACTGTAAACAAAGCAGTGATCACACTCGAAATTACACTTGTAAGTCAGAAGAAGATCCAACTCATCTATTGGCATGAATATTACTAAGAATGGGAAATATACATGTTTGACGGTTAGAAGGCGCTTGCACACGGAGTAAAAATCTTCAGAAAAAGAAAGTGAAAGCAGTGACAGAAGCAAAAAAACTAACAGAAAGATCCAAAAAACTAACAGATAGGGATTTTTCCTTGTGCTAGTTCCATGCAGAATTTGTCTATGTTTTCCAGTTCGTAATCTAGTACCTTTTCTATTTTGCATCTGACTTTTTCTATGGAGTTGTTTCCTTTCATTACGACTTGGGCTGCGGCGATAGCTGGGTGATCTATGGAAGTTCCAATTTTACTTAATAGCCAGATGTAAACTTCTTCAACTTCTGAAACTTGTTCATATACGTGTTGGGCTATCTTATACGTTAGAATGTTGTATATTTTGCCAACATGGCTTACTGGGTTTTTACCAGCTGCAGCTTCTGAACAGAAAGGTCTGTTCAAAGATATTAAGCCGTTTACGCGGTTTCCTCTGCCCACTTGACCGGAGTCCCCGCTGTCTGCACTTGTACCTAAAACTGTTAGGTATATGCCGCTTAAACCTCGCCCACGGACATCTAGAGTGTTCAATTGTACATCAACGTTGCCGAAGTCAGTGTTTGATCTTACGTATTTTTCAGTTTCTTCGAGGATTTTCACTTTTTTATCGAAGTAATCTTCTTCGCTGCTTATGAAGGAGTCAACGAAAGCCATTGAAATTGTCAGGTGCAGGTGATTATTGTTTCTGTAGCCCATGATTTTAATGTCTTCACCAGATTCTGGAAAAAGTCGTTTAAACTCTTTCGAGTTCAAAAACTGTTCAGTTTTCAGCACAATCTTCTCTGTTCTGGTCATGGGCGCGTAACCGACAGCAGCTGACGTGTCATTAGCCCCCCGAACTTTACCCTTTCGCCTGAAAATGTCTACGAGACCAACTGAGCCTGGTTTTAGCTCAACCTGATATTTCACATGTTTTTCTGGATCAACAAAACGCATGTTCTTTCTAAACCATTCTTTGGCAATGTTAACTGCTATTCTACTGACATCTATCTTTTCTCCGTTGATTTCCGAGGTTGCCCTGTCACCAAACACAAAGAGCATTGGTTGCTTCACCATACCCCCGCCGAATCTGTGCTCAGCCTCCCCAGCCACAAGCAAAGACTTATCAACATTGTGATGCAGTACTTCGCCGGCTTTATCCATGTACTCCTTGCTTAAACGTACAGAAATCTGGTCCATCACAGCATCGCATATGTAGTCTGGGTGTCCAAGACCTTTTCTTTCAACTATCTCTATACGTTGTTTTTCAAGCGGGCTCTGTTTCAAGGCTTCAACAATTATGTTCCTCATCTAGCCCTCTCCAAGTAGAGTTATGTTGTTTACAGGATAACAAATATATATCTTACTGTATTAATTTGTGTCCAAAAATAACTGGTGGTTATTTTTTATTGATTACAAGCACTATGCTTAAAAAGCTAAGAATAGAGGCAGGGTTAACTCAGAAGAGACTTGCAACGCTTGTTGGCGTTTCACAAGCCCACATAGCTAAGATAGAGCAAGGAAAAGTTGACCCTAGACTCTCAACAGTAAACAAAATTCTAAAGGTTTTAACAGAAGGAGAAAAGAGGAAATGTAGAGACATAATGACCAAGGGTGTACTTCTCACAAAGCCAAATGACAGCATCCTAAAAGTAAGCGAAGTCATGGTAAGACACGCCATTTCTCAGACACCTGTGATAAAGGGAAGCAAAGTTGTGGGAACAGTAACCGAAGAAGGCATAATCAGAAACTTAAGTTCAAACATAGCAGTTCAAAAAGTTGAAAGCATCATGGACCCGCCACTGCCAACAGTCTATGAAGAAACAAGCATAAACGCAATTCAGCCGTTACTTGAAAGACACCCAGGAATATTAGTCACAAGAAGAAAAAAAGTAATAGGAATAATAACACGTTCAGACCTATTGAAAACAATAGGTTAAGATAAGGATGATTTCCTGTCTAAAACGCGATAACCAACTAGAAATCGGGAAAGAGCTAAAATCCTGCTTTGATTATATTGCGTGGTTTCATAAGTTCTCTCAACAACATTGTGGCGTAAGAACCACGATGTAAAGTGAAGCTTACTTCGGTCTTTTGTTTTGACGGGTTGAGAGAGTCTTTTGAAGTTTCGTTTAGAAAGAAATCGTTCAACGGAACTGTAGCTGTCCGCAGCCCTCCTCTTAAACTCATTTCTGGTACAGCTTTGATTTTGAAGTTTTCCATGTCAACTCCCTCTTCTTCAAGAATTTGTTTTTCGATTTCTCCTTGAAAGCCTTTAGAAGGATGCTGTCTGAACCCGACTAATGGTATTGCCAAACGCATTCTTCCAGCTTTTACTGCGTTATTGATTTCTGTAACTGCTTCTGAGCTTGCTATCCTACGCATTTTTAGCATCGGCAGCCCGGATCGCTCCACGCTCACAGCATAATCTCCAACTTCAACACTGTTCAATGGAAGCCCCTTCATGACTCTTCTGCTTAGGAACTTGTTGAACAGGTAAGACTGAAAAGCTTGAGGAAAAAGTCTCTCAAGCTTTGTTGGTAATTTTCTAAAGGCACTTACGAAATCATCTGGTTTTGTTGCCAAGTGCCTAAGCATCAAACGTTCGTAACGTAGTTGTTTTGGAAATTCTTTTAGAGCTTGCCTAAAGTCTTGCGTTTCCTTTAGTTGCTTCCGTACTTGGTGAGATTGGGGATGTTCATACGGACTTGGCTTAGCTAGATAAAGCATTGTAGCCTTCTTGAAGTTTCCTTCAACTATGGCTTTCCCAACCAGATGCGTTATTGGTCGGGTTGTCCCGAAACGTTGGTGACCAAAAAAGTTTAGGATTCCACGTTTCGCTTTAAGTTCTTCAATGGTTTTTGTTACTCGTTCTTTAATCTTGGATTTTGAGTAGGTGATGGCTCTTATAATTATGTGGAAGTGATTTCCAAAGAGGTAATAGGATGAGAGCTTGCTGCGGAAATATCCTATTGGGTAAACCTTTACATCTTTAACTTGAACCTTCTGAATTTCTTCACAGGATACTTCTTCAATGGTTATGTGTTGAGCAGTTACAGCCTTCGCATCCTTTATGCCTGCAATTTGCACATGTTTTGTGCTTACGCCTAACTGCTTGGCAACTGCGTTGAGAACCGCAAAAGTATCCCAGTTCCGCTTAACCAGAACACACAGTAAATAATGATTCCTGATGACGGATGAGCCTAACACCCTACGCTTAACATGACTTCCAGCCCACGGTATCACCGCTTTGGAACCATCAACTAAGACTTCCTCAACAACAAAATCTTCAATACGCTGCCGAATAACTCCACTTATACCAAGAGAACTAGTAGTGTAGACTTCAATGCCTAAAGACTTCTCCAAATTAGGAACAAACAAAACTTACGCCTTCTAGAGAAGAGGAAGCATGCCTGTTGCTTTATCTATCTTTTCAGCAGGTGCTGGACCGATTCCCAAACAGGTTATTGTTCCAGGAGGAACTTCTGTAAGACCTCTATCAATAATCAATGCACATGGCAAGGTCAACTCCTTTGCCTGTTTTTCCAGCTCCAGCAGTTCTTTTTCGCTCTTCACTTTAACAGCAATTTTGCACTGCCCTTCCTGCCGCCAAGCTTTCCACCAGTTTTTATGGTGTTTGCGTGATTCTTCTCCTGCTGAAACCGCGGCATGTCCAGCTTGCGCTACAATCTTCCCTTTACTCATTTTCAGGTCAGAACGAAACACGATGACTTGTTTGTAACGAAACTCTGACATTCCCTCTAAACCACCCTTCATATTCAGTTGTCTTCCGCAAATTTAACGATTCGCAAGCAAGTATGAGAAGAGAGAATAGAAAAGGAATGCTGACATACGAGGATTCCATAACATGCGTAAAAGGGAACGCCTTTGAAAATCTATATCCTCAAAGTTTTGAAGAGCTTTATCTAAACCGATTTTTACACAGAAGTTTATTGCATTATCCAGTTTATTGTCCGGTAAAGCATCAAGAGCCCCTCTTATTCTAAGCATAAACTTAGCTTCAGACCCCAAGGTTCGGTTACAACGTTTCTGATACTCACATAGGAAATTTGAAGAGAAATCGTTTCTACGTAAGGCTTCAGAAGCAACTTCAGCAGCAATCCTTGCGCATGCCATCCCGAAAATCACTCCACCACCAGTGGTAGGCTTCACATGTCCAGCTGCATCCCCAACAACTAAGAACCCGTTTGAGAAGATTTTGGGAATTGGTCCTCCAAGTGTTATGGAATGAAATGAAGTATGTAAGATTTTTGCTCTACGAAACTTCTTAGACGCTGTTGGATGTTTAAGCATAAACCTTTGCAGAAGTTCTCTGGGATTTCCAGTTTTTGAAGCCAATCCAACTTTTGCTTCTCCATCTAGCTTAGGCATTATCCACGCATAGAATCCTGGAGCATAATCTCTGCCGAGGAAAACTTCAACCATGTCTGTCTCAAGTTCCTCAACATTTTCAACTTCTGCCTGCACAGCTTTAACAATCGTATGACGATTAAAAGCGGACAAACCGGCCTGCCTTAGAATCCCTGATGAGATCCCCTCAGCATCCACTACAACTTTAGCTGAGAACTTTTCAGTTTTTCCACGCCTAACGATTACGCCTTTCACAAAACCGTTTTGAATCATTAGAGATTTTACAGCTGAACTTAGGAAGTAATGCGCTCCAGCGACTTCCGCCACCTTTGTAATGTACTTGTCGAAAAGAACTCTGTTGACAGAGTATGTTACCGGTGAAGAAAAGCGTACATGAAGACTTTTGCCTCGTGGAGAGTGAAAAACTGCTCCATAAAAAACGTTTTCAACGATCTCAGGGGGTAGTGGATGTAATCCTAGAAGTTTTAAACCTTTAATGCTTAAGTGACCAGCGCAATGGAATGGAACACCTATTTCAGCGTGTTCTTCAAAAACTTTCACGTTGAACCCGAGCTTTGCAAGGTTCAAAGCTGTGAATGAGCCACATGGCCCACCTCCAACAACAATTACATCTGAGGAGTTTTCACGCATCGAAACGCTGAACCTCTAATGTTTACAATAGAAGGCATATTATGTTATAGGTTCAATTCGTCTTTTTCCACGTGACATAGAGGTTGTGCGAATCTTCCCGCCGATTTCCAACCGCATCAACAATTCGTTAAAGTCTTTGAAGCCTAGATCCTTGAACTCCCCCTTGAAAGCCGCTAGAAGATCTACGTCTGTCATGGCGCCTTTCTTCTTCAAAATCTCCAATAGAAAGTAATGGGCTGGACGCGTTTTCCATGTTTTAACTACCACAGTTTAGGACTCCTAAGCAACGGGTGTTGCTGGCTTTTTAACTTGCCGAACTTGCTTCATGAAATTCTTGTACCATTTCTCCATATCCACCGTGACTGATGGACCAGTCCTTTTCACCGCCTCTTGAAAATCCATCATTGTAACTTCCTTAACGTTTACGTCTCTTCTTAGGGCATTCATGGCAGCTTCTCTGCAAATGGCATTTATGTCTGCGCCGGAATAATTCCTCGTTATAGTCGCTAAATGTGCTGGATCTACATCCTCGTTCAATGGCATATTTTTCAGGTAAATCTTGAATATCTCGATACGACTCTCCTCGTCAGGTTGAGGTACATAAATTAACCTATCAAATCTTCCTGGACGAAGAAATGCTGGATCCACTATGTCAGGTCTGTTTGTGGCTGCAATGACAACTATATCACCTAAGCTTACGATGCCATCCATCTCTGTTAATAGCTGACTGATAACGCGTTCTGACACTCCACTGTCTGCAAAACCTAAACCCCGCCGAGGCAAAAGCGAGTCAATCTCATCGAAAAATATTACTGTAGGAGCAGCCATCCTTGCCTTTCTGAACACTTCTCTAATAGCTTTCTCTGATTCTCCAACCCATTTTGAAAAAATCTCCGGACCTTTAATTGTTATAAAGTTTGCTTCACTTTCTGTTGCAACAGCTCTACCCAGAAGGGTTTTGCCACAGCCAGGAGGACCATAAAGGAGAATCCCCTTCGGCGGGCTGATTCCAAGCCTCGTGAAGATTTCCGGACTTTTTATAGGCCATTCAACTGCTTCATTAAGTTCTTGTTTGACCTCTTGTAACCCGCCTATGTCATTCCAGTGAACTGTTGGCACTTCTATGTAAACTTCCCGCATGGCTGTAGGAGTTATCTCCTTGTAAGCATTAAGGAAATCCTCCATTTTAATTTCCATTTTTTCCAGTACGCTTGGCGGTACGCGTTCTTCTTCCAGATTTATTTGTGGTAGATACCTACGCAGAGCTTTCATCGCTGTTTCTCTACATAAAGCTGCCAAATCTGCTCCTGTGAATCCATGAGACATTCTAGACAAATGTACAAGGTCAACACCCTCAGCCAACGGCATTCCACGAGTGTGAATCTGAAGTACTTCGTGTCTTCCCGTCTTGTCTGGAACACCTATCTCGATTTCTCTGTCGAATCTCCCAGGTCTGCGAAGGGCAGGATCTAAGGCACCTCGCCTGTTTGTGGCTCCTACTACTATAACATTTCCTCTTCCGGATAAACCATCCATTAACGCTAAAAGTTGTGCAACCACGCGTCTTTCAACTTCACCTGTAACTTCTTCACGTTTAGGCGCTATGGCGTCTAATTCATCTATGAATATTATGCTCGGGGAGTTCTGTTGAGCCTGCTGAAAAATCTCTCTTAACCTTGCCTCCGATTCTCCGTAAAACTTACTCATTATTTCTGGTCCATTTATAGAGAAGAAGTTAGCCTCTGACTCGTTTGCCACTGCTCTTGCCAATAGGGTTTTACCACAACCAGGAGGCCCATGAAGCAACACACCCTTTGGCGGTTCTATTCCCAACCTCTGGAATAGTTCAGGATGCCGTAGTGGAAGCTCAACCATCTCTCTTACTCTTTGAATCTCGTCACGAATCCCTCCAATATCCTCATACGTTGTCCGCGGCAATCCCTTTCCCTCAGGAGCTGGCTCGTTCAATATTGCGAGTTTTGTATCTGCAACAACTTTTACTATGCCGTGCGGACGGGTTTTTGTAACGGTGAAAGGTATGGCATGCCCAAGCATCATGACAAGGGTTGTATCACTTTCCATGAGCGTTCTTTCCATTAAGCGGTTTCTAACGAAGTTTGTAAAGTCTTCGTCAACATTGAGTCTCATGTCCACCGGTGCGAGTGTTATGTTTAAAGCATTCTTTACTTTGGCTGGCCTTACAACAACGTATTCGTTTATGGCTACTCCAGCGTTTTTACGAGTGAAACCGTCTATTCGTATTATTTCTCGGTTTTGATCTTCGCTGTAGGCTGGCCAAGCTATGGCTGATGTTGTTCTTTTACCAACTAATTCAATTACGTCACCCGCTGATATGCCCAGTCTCTGCATTGTTCTCTGATCTATGCGAGCTATTCCTCTTCCAACATCTCGCTGACGCGCATCGCCAACACGTGACTGTACTTCAACCAATCAAAATCCTTCCATAATCATGCCAATACTGCTCGAAACAGAGGTTAAATCCTATATAAATGTTTAAGCAAATGTTTAAGGTCATCTACTTGTTCTACGCACCATACCAGGTTGCACTTGACTTATCTCATTAATCGCCTCAAATTTCCTCTCAAGCTCATCAAGCACGCCTGACTTGTCCTCTGGAATTTTTATGTGAGCAATTAAGGCGTTCAACCCGAAGGCTATTGGCTCTTCGCCAAACCCATATATCGAAGCAAACTCCGGCAGGCAACCCTCAATCTTCTTTTTCAGTTCATTGAAGTCAACAGTTATATCCACTGGAAATATCTTGTAAGAGACTATAACACTGCCCATTTCTCAACCTTCTTTTAATCTCATGGTCCAAACAACTCATTTATAAGTGTAACTCGAAAGTCTTCGACAAACTCCCTTACAAGGAATATGCAATAAACGGTTTAATCTGGAAACAGCAAATGAAAGATCCTTATACAGGCCTAGGGCCCAATAAAACCGCATTTTGGGCACTTGTATGGACGACCAAACTTCCTGCATCTTAAACATCGTCTTATCAGGATTTCCCCACAGTTTGGGCATAGAAATTTTGTGGCTTCTGTTCCAGGAGGTATTGGTTTACCGCAACTTGTACACGTAACCAATACGATTGTAGACGGTCTTTCAGCCATTACGATTCCCCGATGACGGCTTTGTAATTGTCAAGCCTCCTTATATCTGATACGCCTCAATGCTTCAAGAAAGATCAATAGGAATCTACTAGGGTCCCTCATAATACACCGAGTCCAAGATTGTTTTCGCAAGTTTATTATCTTACTTTTATTTTTATAATTCAGCGGGGTTGTTTTGGGCGTAAACCTGCGTGACATTGTTCCGAAAACAACGGTTAAGCTTAAGGATTTAAGCAGAAAATCAATCGCTATTGATGCCTATAACGCTTTGTACCAGTTCCTAGCTATAATCCGTCAACCAGATGGCACACCATTAAAAGATGGAAGCGGAAGAGTGACAAGCCATCTAAGCGGTCTTCTTTACAGGACAAGCAACCTTGTGGAGATCGGTATAAAACCAATATACGTTTTTGACGGAGTACCACCAGCATTAAAGGAGACTGAAATCAAGAGACGAATGAAAGTCAAAAGAGAAGCCCTAGTGAAATATGAGCGAGCCGTAAAAGAGGGAAAAATAGAAAAAGCACGCATGTACGCACAAGCAACGTCTCACTTAAAGGATTACATGGCTGATGACAGTAAACGACTTTTGACTTTAATGGGGATTCCGTGGGTTCAGGCACCAAGTGAGGGGGAAGCCCAAGCGGCACATATGGTAAAACGTGGAAACGCAGATTACTGCGCAAGTCAAGATTATGACAGCCTCCTTTTTGGTGCTCCAAAATTTGTGAGAAACGTGACAATTTCAGGTCGAAGAAAACTTCCAAAGAAAAAAGTCTACGTTGAGGTTGTGCCGGAGGTTGTTGAGCTTGAACAAGTCCTAAAGGAATGTGGAATAACATATGAACAGATAATTGATGTAGGTATACTTATAGGAACAGATTTCAACCCTGAAGGTGTGAAGGGCTTAGGACCAAAAACAGCTCTAAAACTGATAAAGGAACATGGGAACATAGAGAACGTTCTACCACACTTAAAAAACGCGGAGTTTCCAGTTGAACCGCAGAGAATTAGGGAAATCTTTCTACATCCGAAAGTAACAGACAATTACACGATAGATTGGAGGAAGGCAGATGTAGAAGGTGTGATAGATTTTATCTGCAGAGAAAGAGACTTCTCAGAAAATCGGGTTAGAAAGGCCCTAGAGAAAATGCGTATAGGCACTGAGAAGCTTAAAGGAAAAACAACCTTAGAAAGATGGTTTGGATAACACCAACTTTATATAAAACTGACAGGTTTATTAATCTCTTTACAAAGCTAAAGGTCAGGAGAAAAAGTGATGAATGAAAACCCACCTAAGCTACCTGAACCATTTAAAACAAAAATGGTTGAAAAAATCACACTTCGCTCTAGAGAGGAACGTGAAGAACTCGTAGAAAAAACCGGCTACAACGTTTTCATGCTTAGGGCAGAAGATGTTTTCATAGATCTGCTAACAGATAGTGGAACATCAGCTATGAGTGACCGTCAATGGGCGGGAATGATAGAGACAACACAGGCGTATGCTGGAAGTCAAAGCTATTATTCACTTGAGAAGGCGATGAAAGACATTTTCGGTTTCAAGTACTTAGTTCCAGTTCATCAGGGTAGAGCAGCAGAAAACATACTTTTTTCCACCATAGTTTCACCAGGATGTTACATTCCGAATAACACACATTTTGATACAACCGAAGCAAACATTATGAGAAATAAAAGCGTACCAGTCAACTTTGTGATTGAAGATGCTTATAATTCAACAAAGGTAATGCCCTTCAAAGGTAATATGGACATCAAGAAACTTGAAAATTTTATACGAGAGAAGACTCCTGAGAAAATTCCATTAATAATGATTACAGTAACGAATAATAGCATCGGCGGTCAGCCCGTTTCGATGAGAAACATTAAGGAGGTAAGCCGAATAGCCAAGAAGTATGGCATACCATTCTTTATGGATGCTTGCCGTTTTGCTGAAAACTGTTATTTCATCAAGCAGAGAGAGAATGGTTATAGAAACAAGACAATGAAAGAAATTACAAGAGAGCTTTTCTCTTACGCCGACGGATGCACATTCAGCGGTAAGAAGGAAGCATTGACAAACATCGGCGGAATGCTTTGTACAAACAATAAAGAACTATACGAGAAATTCAGAAACCTAACAATAGTGATTGAAGGCTTTGTGACTTATGGCGGGCTAGCTTGCAGAGAATTAGAAGCCATGGCAAGGGGACTCTATGAAGTATTGGACGAAGACTATCAGGCATACAGGCACAGGCAAATAGAGTACTTGGCGAAGTTGTTAAGAGATGGAGACGTGCCTATAGTTGAACCGCCTGGTGGACACGCGATTTTTGTTGAAGCGAAGAAGTTTCTCCCGCATATTCCGCCTGAACAGTTCCCAGCCCAAGCATTAACGGTTCAGCTCTACATAGAATCAGGAGTTAGAGCAGTAGAAATTGGCAGTTCATGTTTCGGAAAAGTTGACAAGATGGGAAGGTTTATTCCAGCGAAAATGGAGCTCATGAGACTTGCCATACCTAGAAGAACGTACACAGACAACCACCTCAGATATGTGGCAGAATGCCTGATAAGGATGTACAAGAAAAGAAAACAAATAAGAGGCTTAAGAAGGGTTCTTACAGCTGAACTTTTAGGGCATTTCACCGCAAGATTTGAACAAATAAACTGAATGGAATCAAAATCTGTGACCGTATCGTCCGGTTAACGGGACGAAGGCTACTCCGCCAAGGCTTTCCCTCCTAACTTTTCCGTTGCTTCCCTTCGTAATTTTCAGGAGGGTTTGGAACAGGTGCACACTTCCAATGGGGATTAACATTATTCCGTTGGGTTTTAACTGTTCAATTAAAGGGTTTGGAACCTCTGGGGCAGCAGCAGTTACGAGAATCCTGTCGTAAGGAGCTTTTTCAGAGTAACCCATAGAGCCGTCTGCAGAGACTATGGTTACTCGGTCTCCATATCCAGTCTTCATGATGTTCCTTCTGGCAAATTCAGCTAAACCTTGAATTATTTCTACGGCGTATACATGCCCCCATTCACTTCTCGGAACATCGCTGGGTCCCGCTACCTCAGCTATTGTTGCAGCATGCCAACCCGAACCCGCTCCAACTTCCAGAACTTTATGTCCAACTTCCAATCGGAGGGCTTCATTCATTATTGAAACCATGTTTCGCCTAGCCAAGCAACGAAGCTAAAGGCTATGTGGCGCTGAAATAGTCTGCCCAAACCCGATTGGAAG
>DAOVFL010000064.1 GCA_030672945.1 Candidatus Bathyarchaeota archaeon
GCGAACACGTCATTTCTAATATCATAAACTATTTTCTGAGAAAAGTAAGTGTTTGCATACCGCTGAATGAAAGAGAATATGCCAACTACTATTGTTAAACCTATAATTTTCAACATTAGAACAGAAAGCATACCTTTACCTAACTCGACATCTAATTTCCCCTCAGCAAGCGGAATAATAACATTATCAATGGCTTCTCTAGTTAGGAGAGGAATCTGTACGCTTACGATAGTGCTAGCGAGCATGCAAGCTACAATAACTATGAAAAGAGGCCAATTCCTTGAAATGTATCGGCAGATACGTGCGAAAGTACCCATTCGCGCAGACACCTTTCTTATAAATTTAGGTATTTACCTCATGGTTCTTTAATGTTCCATTTTTTTCCTATTCAGACTTTATAAGTGGGTTGATGGTGATCCTTGAAGCATATTCATATTTTCTACTGGAACCTGTGTGGAAATCCTACCTTTCACACTGTTGATAAACCGTGCCTTTTGGAAGGCCGAAGCATTACGTATCTACTATGCGAACTGACTAAGCGAAGGCGTGCGCGGATGGCGGGCCCGAGGGGATTTGAACCCCTGTTCTCCGGCTTTCTCTCGTTATATGTCCGGAGGCTTGCGCATCTTTTTGTGATTCGGCGCCTTTATCCATGCTGGGCTACGGGCCCAAAAATAGAATTATACGTGGCTGAAGTTAATTTTTGTGTAGGGTTATGTTTCGATTAGTTCCTCGTTTATCCACCACGCTCTTTTTTTGCCTGATTTTTCCCCTGCGTAATAATTTATTATAGCTTTTCCAAGCTGCTGTTTTGATTTTTTCTGTATTTTTCTCAGTCTGTTCAGTATTAGCCATCTGTTTGTTTTGAGATACTCTGCCAGTTCTGGTGTGGTTGCGCCTTCGTAATGGATGAGGTAATCTATTATTTTGTGGTCTGTTTCATCTGTGCAGAAGGCGTGTGGGTTTGTTTTTCCACGTTTGTATGTTAGTAGTTCTAGGTCTGTAAGGTATTTTTTTATTTGTGCGAATTCCTTTTCCATTTTGCCGAATCTTTGCTCTAATTCTAGAATTTTGTCCGGTTTCGGTGTCTTCTGGAGCTTATCCATTATTGCGTCTCGGATGAAGCTGCTTCTTTCGCCTTCGGGGACGCGTAAAATCATTTCCTTGTAGACTTCTTCTGATATTTTCAGTGATATGACTCGCAACTTCTCCATGAATCTTCCCACATCGCTCTAATATGAACTGTTAAATATTTCATCTTTACTATCTCTCCCGTTAGGAAATCTTTTAAAAGGTACAGTGTAACCTCAACTTGAAGAGTATTCAAGGTGACGGATGGTGCAGAGAAAAACTACAATTTCCTTGATCAAATGTGATGTTGGTTCTTTAGCAGGACATCATGTTGTTCCTAAACCATTGTTCAATATCGCGAAGAGAAATCTGAAAAACGCCGAAGATGATGGATTAATCAACAGTTACCATGTTTTCAATGCGGGAGATGATCTGCAACTTCTTATGGTTCATGGAAAGGGTGAATCAAATCCAGAGATCCATAAGCTTGCTTGGAACACTTTCCAAGAAGCTGCAAAGAGGGCTCAAGACCTGAAGCTTTATGGAGCTGGACAAGACCTTTTGAAATCTGCTTTCAGTGGAAACGTTAGGGGAATGGGTCCGGGTGTAGCTGAAATGGAAATAGAGGAAAGAGGTTCTGACCCAGTTGTTGTTTTTGCAGCAGATAAGACTTCAGCTGGAGCTTTTAATTTTCCACTATTCCGCATATTTGCTGATCCAATGAGCACTGCTGGACTTGTGATTGACCCAAGCATGGTTGGCGGTTTTAAATTTGAGGTGTTAGACACTATGGAGAATAAAGGCGTTATCCTAAAATGTCCTGAGGAAATGTACGGGCTGGTTGGGCTTATTGGAACTGTGGGGCGATACATTATTTCACGTGTTTGGAGAGCTAAAGACAGCCTAATATGTGCTGTTGGCAGCGTAACCAAACTTTCGAAGATAGCTGGTAAATATGTTGGAAAGGACGATCCTGTATTGATTGTGCGTTCGCAACATGGGTTACCAGCTTTGGGTGAGATTCTTGTACCTTTCATGCACAGTTATCTGGTTGCAGGATGGATGCGTGGAAGCCACTGGGGTCCAATGATGCCTGTTGGGGTGAAAGATGCAAGATGCACGGTTTTTGATGGTCCTCCAAGGATCGTTGCTTTAGGCTTTCAAGTTTCAAACGGCATGATTGCAGAGGGTGATGATGGAAAACCAATGATAGCTGATCTGTTCGATGATCCAGCTTTTGACATGGCTAGACATGAAGCTATGGAATATGCCTCTATGCTTAGACGTATGGGTGAGTTTGAACCAGCTCGTCTAGGCGTTGAAGAGATGGAATACACATCCTTGCCGCAGCTTCTGAAAAGACTTAGAGAACGGTTTAACCCACTTTAAATCCGCATATGATCAGTTGGGTGCAATCGCGTGCTGCCTGATCTTCAACAGCTCTTCGTATCGATTTCTTACAATCTCACATATTTTTTCGCGCAAGTCCTCTCCAGATACTTTCCTCTCTTTAATTAGCAAAGTTTTTCTAGCCAGTTCTATGTCGCCTAGTGCTGTGAGCCATGCTTCAAAATCTCCGCGGTTCGTATGAAATTCTATGGAGCTTACGTCAACTTTTGAGATCTTGTCACAGAAGTCTTGAAGGCTTGTGGCAAAAATGTTCAAGGGTTTTTCAAAATCAGCGTAAAAGTGAAATGATCTTTCTGCAGGTAAATATTCCAAGATTTGCTGAGCTTTTTCTCCATCGATCTCTGGGAAACTAAGCGCCTTTTTTCCTTTTTCCGTTATGACGTAATGTCCCTTTTCAGGTGTCTTCACATAATCCATCTTGATAAGTCCTAATATGTGCATCATAACGGATGGAAAACCTAAACCAACTTCTTCAGCTACCTCAACAGCTTTAGCAGGTTTATCAAGCACCCACATGGTCTCAAGAACTAGCCTTTTAACAGGTGACAACCTCATTAGACTACATCCCATAGTTATTATATACGCAATCCATTTTTAGGCTTTCTATTAGCTGGGAAGGTTTAAAAGGTTAACATATGTTTGATACGAAAAAACATCAGGGTGAACTGCGCAAAGACAACGCATCGGAGTGTTTTGTTTAGAAGTGTAGGAAAAGTTCGAGTTTGTCTTTCATTTGTTGTTCTATTCTCTACCCCAGAAAACGTGGGTTCCTTCCGAAAACGTAAATAGTGACACTTTATGTTAATAATAAAGCTTAAAAATATACTAAGATGGGAAAATTCATATGAAGATTGCTGTGCTAGTATATGAGTATCCACCGAAAATTGTCGGCGGTTTAGGGACATATGCAGCTGAAATCACACGTAAGTTTGTTTTAATGGACCATGATGTTACAGTTTTTACGATGAACGATGATGCTCGCAGTCTTCCAACGCGGGAAATTTGGCGTGGTATAGAAATTCACCGTCCATTACACATTGATGTTTCCGATTCACTGCCAGACGTGATGGCAGAGGACATCAAGAAATGGGGTAGAGGCATCCAGTTATTCTCCAAAATACTCGTCTATAATTACTTAAGCGCTTCAAAACTCGTTAACGAACTCATCAGAAAAGAAGGCTTCAAATATGATATGGTAATTGCACATGACTGGCTTTCAGCCATCTCCGGAATAACTATAAAAAAAGAGCTTGGATTACCCTTCGCATTCCATGTTCACTCAACTGAAAAAGGGAGAACGCTTGGAAACGGATCTGAAGTCGTAAGTAACATTGAACTTCACAGTGCAGAAGCAGCAGACCTAATAGTAACAGTTTCTCACGCTATGAAAGATGAACTTACAAAACTCAGTTTTCCTAAAGACAAAATTCGAGTATGCTATAACGGTGTTGACGAGCAAAAATACAATCCAGAAACAGTAAATGAAGAGCAAACAAGGAAGCTTAGAGAATCCTATGGCATCAAAGATGAAGAACTGATGATTCTTTTCATTGGGAGACTTGTAGGCGTCAAAGGGGTTGATAGGCTCATAATGGCCATGCCTCATATTTTACAGAAAAAACCCAACGCAAAACTAGTCATAGTAGGTTTAGGCGACCTGCAAGAATATCTGGCTAATCTGGTTAAAACAATGAGACTAGAGAATTCCGTGAAATTCCGTTTCGAATTCATCCCAGAAGAAGAACGCATACGCCACTACGCCGCTTGTGATCTAGCCGTTTTCCCTAGTCTCTATGAACCATTCGGAATAGTTGTCCTTGAGGCCATGAGCATGGAACGCCCCGTCGTCGTTGGAGCAGCGGGTGTCAGTGGGATGCGAGAAATAGTTATCCCATACGGTGATGAACAATGTGGTTTTCACATCGACCCCAGTAATCCAACCGACATCGCTTGGGGCGTAGTCAGCGCTTTAGAAAATCCTGAAAAGACAAAATGGCTTGGAAAAAACGGTAGACGAAGAGTCCTAAACGAGTTCACATGGGACAGGATAGCAGAGAATACAATCGCATTATATAAAGACATGATTAAGTGTTAGAAACTTGCTTAACCTGAGCTTTTATGGGTGAACTTTTGAATTCCAGCATTTCTATGGACCTGCGGAAGAAGGTTGCGAGGGAAGCTGCCAACCTTCTCTATCTTGGAGTTGAAAAAGAACATAAACAGGCTAAACTGAAGGCTGCAAAGACCTTTGGAACTCACTTTCTCCCAACAAATCTTGATGTTGCAATAGAATTTGACAGAATAGCGGAGGAAAACGAGGGTTCAGCGCGGAAAAAACGTTTAGTTCAGATGCGGAAAGAAGCCTTAAAGCTTATGAAGATTCTAAAGGCTTACAATCCAGTTCTAGTGGGAAGCGTTTGGCGTGGAACAATACACCGGGAAAGCGATATCGATATAGCAATATACCATGACGAATCAAACGGCATCTTAGAATTATTAAAACAAAACAATCTACAGGTTACACGAACTGAATGGATGGCAGTAACAAAAGAAGGTATAAAAAGGCAGTCCTTTCACATTTATCTAAAATTGCTAGGGAAAGAAAAAGCAGAAGTAATTGTCCGGAACCCTGAAGAAGCCGGTTGTAAGGAGAGATGTGAAATATTTGGAGATGTAATCACTGGTCTTCGCATACGAGAATTAGGAGAACTTCTTCAACAAAACCCAACCCAGAGGTTTGTCTCCTTCTAGTATTAATTCCCCCAACATTTCGAAGACATTTAATATCTGGTTCCCATTATATGAAAGTGAGGATACGTTGCTAAACCTAAGGTGTCTTACATGGGATTAGAGAAAAAAGGGTTCAAAAACGCCTTTCCAAACCTCGCTAGGGAATTAGAATCCGGTGAAAACAAGGCTGCAATAACCTCTATGAGAACAGATGTCCAAGCCGGAGAAAACGCAGCCTCAAAAAGATTTGTCCACTACACTCCCGACGTAATAGATTTTATTCGGCGATGCGACACTGAAGAACAAGCAGAAGAAATAATCAACTATATGAAAAAGAGAGGAGAAATAGAAAAACAGCATGCCAAAAAACTTAGGAAACAACTTAAAGAGAAAGGAGTGCGAAGCTTCGGACCTAAAAAAGAAGAAAACTACTATTTCAAAC
>DAOVFL010000103.1 GCA_030672945.1 Candidatus Bathyarchaeota archaeon
AAAATAGAGGATTCTTCTAGAATATTCCAATTCTTGTAATAGTCATGCAGGCGAAACACGGCTTAAAAGGTTTCATACGATTTACATTCTAGAAAAGAGTTCTAAAGGAGAAATATAGAAAAATGAATCCATGGGGTTCAAACCCTTCTCGGAAAAGAAGAGACAAGTTATTCATTATATCCGAAATTTTGGAAATAGCAAAGGGTGGAGTTTTGAAGACGCAAATTATGTATAGGGCAAATCTAAGTTTTACGCAGCTTAACGATTACTTAGGATTTATGTTGGAAATCCACCTTCTGGAAAAAATCAGGCAAAACGGTAAAGACATTTACAGGTCAACAGACAAAGGCTTAGATTTTCTTGAACGTTACCATCGCATAGCTGAACTGCTAAGAAATGAAAATGATAATATTAGAAATAACGTTAAAATTCCACCTCCGCATCTGCTTAAAAGAAACTAGACCCGTAGAAGAAATTGACGAATATTTCTCCAAATCATAGAAAAACAAAAAGCTGGATTATCGGTTCGATTTTTGCCCTTCTTCCAGATAGCTTTTAACCCTTTCTTTCAATGGGGGGAATTCATTTAGCATAGCTTTTATGACTTGCCAGCGGATTTCTTCGGTTTTTGAACGGGTGTCCATGCTTCTCAACGTCCTGAATATTGTGTAGCAATATACAATATAAACCTTTATTTCCAAAATGGAATATGTCAATAAAATGTCAACAAAAAAAGGAAAGTTATTGCACGTTAACGATGTTTACCGTCTTTTTCCGTACCTTCACGACAGCAACCGCAACACCAATGATTATCGTGGCACCTATCAAGAACAACAGCAAGTTAGTCGGTAGCCAAGGCGTAACACTTTCAACGCCGATGGATGGGTCATGCTCCAAGGTGCAGTCGCCAAAGTATGGATAACCTATAAACAAGCGCATATAATTTCCAGCAGAAATGTAAGATGCTGTCACGTCTGTCGTGTTATAGGTAACGCCATCCGTGATTATCGCTTGTGGCACGAATTTGAAGAACCCTGCGAACGTAGCGTTGCCCTTTTCGAAGCGGATTCTGAAGCGTTCTCGCCCACGGTTTTGTAGTGGTATCTCATCATTTCCTATGTTGTTTTGAATCACAGAAACTTTTTCACCTTCAACGTACATGTTTGCAGCCGTTGAAGCATCTTCCGTTAAATCGACATCGTCTGCGCTTTCCGCGTCCTCTTCAGCAATATCAAGTTTTGTCATGTTAATAGAGGCTAAGTTAACCCATAAAGCTAGGCTGGCCTTACCCTTTGGAATATCAAAGCCAAGCTTTCTTAACTCTTCCATTAGGGGTTCGAGTTTGTCTATATTCCATTCCCAATGGTTTATGATTATGTCGATTTTGAGTTCGCCGGCATTAACAGTGTAAGTGTATTTTCCGTAGGCATCTTCTGTTGCGGGCGTGTAGTAGAATCTGCATCTAATAATTATATTGTCTTCTGCGAATTGGAAGTGTGGTCTATACCCTGGAACATCCACAAGGGTAAAGTTGAAGCTTAGATATTGTACATCACCTCTCGTTACGTTTTCTGGACCGTCCAGCCTCCATGCACAACCACTAAACGGCAAATAAGGTGTATGAAGCTCCGTTGCGTTTCCAATGTTCCACAAAATTTGTAGAGCTTTCCGTTTCAGCCAATTCTCAAGCATATGCTGTTTTGGAGTGTAATAATGTGCTTGTATGCGTTCTCTAACTCTCCACGCCTCGGCTTGATATCTCCATAAGAAGTATGGCTTTTCGTAAGTGCAGTATTCAATTAACCCTTTGAATTTAACCACGTTAATATTGCTTGGGTCTTTTGTGTACCACCATAGAAACATCGGCTTTTTGCCATCAGCCGGAAACACTATAGTTATCACGTCATTTTGTATGTAAGCCCAACTTCCATCGGTCGTGAAGGTCGCCGGTATTGTGACTTCTTCTGCTGAAGCATGTGCTATCGTTAATGGTGTTCCAATGGCAGCAAGCAATATTGCTAGAAAACTTGTCACAACCAATTTTTTCGTGTTTTTCACGGTTTTTCACCGAAAATAACTGCGTAAAACGGCTTATTAAGAGAATCGTTTCGAAAAAACCCGAATATCGCTTGTTTAGAGTTCTAGAAAACCCGAACTTGCTGGAACGGCGAAACTACAAAATTTTGACTTGGCTTTTAATTCTGTAGGAATGAAGCATTGGATAAGGAACATGAATAAAAAGGGTAAGTAAACTACATAATCACAGTTGGTCCATACGCTGCTTGAGATTTGAAATGTTGACCAATGGCTAGGCGCATTTTCTTTATTGTGGATAAAGTCGATGTAGTAAACGTCATTGTAGTAGAACCACACCTCTATAACAGGATACGAATGAGTACCATAATAGTCGTAAGGCAAGCCTCTTCTTTCCACTAGCCTACGGGAATCATCATCGTAGTATGATCCTGAGGTAGCTTCTAAAGCAAGCCATCTGCTATCTTCATATATCTCTACCCATGCATGTCCCCCTTGACCGCGTCCAAAATCTACTATACCTAAAACTACCCTAACGTTTTCTGCTTCTATTCCTTCGGCTCGCAAAAGAGATACCAACGTATTCGCTTGCTCTTCACAGTCACTTGCTTCTCTCGGCTTAGCTGGATTAGTTGGATAGTTAGGTGTATCCACTAGGAAGACATGAGGCATCAACCACTTCTCTCCTACACCATTCAGCGTCATATCAGAGACCCATACCCAACTTACAGCTGCACTGTAAGCTTCCAGTTTTCCAGTTATTCCATCCGATAATTGTTTGACTGTAGAATCATAAGGAGTGACGTAATCTTGATAGGGCAAGTCATGAGTAGAATTAGGGTTCCAGATCTGCGGTGACTTCAGTTTGTTGAAGTCAAGGTCTAGTTTAGGTGGAAGATCCGGTGCTGGTTCTTGAGTTAGATAGACAGCTATGATCGTTCCTGTTACACATGTTGCTATACAAACAATTGCTAAAATTCTTATTTTCAATTTTTTCTCGATATTTTCGTTTTCCATTTGCATCAACTTGCACGTTACTTTGACGTTACTTTGAAATGGTTCTTAAGAGTTCAGAACTCCTAATCCACATTTTGCCTCAATTTTTGGAGTTCTCCAAAGAGAAGCTGGAAAACGCCTTTTTAAGCAGATTGCTTCGAAAAAAATAGAAGCTTATTTCAGAAAAGTTCTAGAAAACGCGAACTTTTACGTGAAACGTCCGAGAATGAACAGCAAAGCTATGTTTAGGTACATAGAGGTTAGACTTACAACTATGGCTTTGTCTAGACGTATTCCTTTTCCAAAACATAAAGCCGCAGAAACTAGCAGTAGGCTCCAAATCTGCAGTATAAACAAAATGTATTGGGAGATAACATCCGAAATGAAGAGGTAGATGTATGGAAAAATCGCTATTGGAAATGTTGCTAAGCCAAAGCATGTGAAAAGTTGAAGATCGTTTCCAACCCGCCGGTAAAGCAGAAAGGTGAAGAGTTCAGCGAAGAGGAATAGACCTATCCAGTTGAAAACATATAATATCATTATACTTGTGAAACTGTAGGTGAAGTATGGAAAATAGAAAAATAAGGCTGGGTCCAGTTGTGCATAGGCTGCACCTAAAGCTCCTACTAGCAAAATAGCGATTGAAACTGGCAGAAATCTTAATGGTTTGACTGTTTTGGCGAAAACTGGCGATAGGAAAAGCCATTTTGCTAGACGGTGGCTGAAGGCTTCGCTTATTTCCAGTGTTGGCGGGATGTTTCCCTCTTTTAGAGTTCTGTATAACATTTTTCCGCGGTCGTTAAGCCGGTACTTGCGTTGCTT
>DAOVFL010000086.1 GCA_030672945.1 Candidatus Bathyarchaeota archaeon
AATTGTTATACCTAGGTAAAGTTCATTCTTTACCTGTATTTTTTCCTCAATCCATATGCTTCTGACAGGTATGCCCTTTATTTGCATGTTTAACAGTTTTTCCGCGCTTTTTTCCGCTTCTGAAACTGAATTTGCGAAGAGTATTCCGCCTGATTTTCCTCTTCCAGCGACAAGAACTTGCGCCTTTATGGCTAAGGGGGGTTTCAACGTAGATGCGATTTCGCGGACTTGGTTTACGTCTGTTGCTAATCCGCCTTTAGGTGTTTGAATTCCATATTTTGCGAGTATAGTTTTTGCTTCGTATTCGAAAATCTTCATTGCAGATTTCTCCTATTTTATTGGTTCTATAGCGACGTAGGATTTTGTATCTTTTACGCCTTCTATGTAGGAAAGTTTTCTTAGAGTCTCGTCGAGTTTAGCTCTTTCAACGATTATGAGAGCGTCTACATCGCCTGCGATCCTAAATGCTCTTTGAACGGCGAGTTCACGGATCTTTTCGTAAACCTTACTCCTCTTAGAAGGAGATACTTTAATGAATACAAACGCTGGGATTGATGATATTCCAAGCGCGTCTAGTCCGTTTTCCGTTACGTCTATAAAACCCCTGCCAGTTCGTATATAATTTAAGTTTCTGAGTTTTCTTAGGTGGACATTTAGTGCTTGTCTACTGATGCCTAGTTGTTTTGCCAGTTCGATTTGCTTCATGTGCAAAGAGTACGTGTTCGTGGATTTTCCTTGCTCATATAACATTCGGAGAAGTTGCATTGAACGTCTCGTAACCAGTTCCAACTTTTTCACTTCTTGAAGGACTTTTATCAAGTCTTAGTTTTACAACATTCTGGTCATTTAAAAGATAAACGCAATGAAACACGCACCTTTAACATCCAATTTCCTAATTAGCTTAAAACCGTAACCTATTTATTTAACGATAAAAATCGTTATGAAATCATAGAAAAAGCGAAAACGAGGAGTGAGGCGGCACAAATGTCTGAAAGCAACTCCGTATTGATCGGGAGAAAGCCAGTAATGAACTATGTACTGGCTTGCATAACCCTCTTTCACGGCGGAGCAAAAGAAGTACATGTTAAGGCCAGAGGACGAGCAATCACCCTAGCAGTTGACGTCGTTGAAGTCGTCAGACGCCGATTCATGCCTGACGTAAAATACAAAAAGGTTAGCATCGGAACCGAGCAGTTGACCCCCAGAGAAGAGGGTGCCACCCCCACAAACGTGAGCACAATTGAGATAACGCTGGAACATTAAACACCGTTTCTGCATAAACGGCAAAGCTCCGCCATCCTCCTTTACTCGTGGAGGGTGCTTTTCTAGGTGAAAACAGCATTATGCAACTTCTGTCTAAGAAGTGGAATACTATGTCAAAAATGTTTGGCGAAAGTCAAGTCTGGTGAGATAACCGAATTAGACTTGAAAATCGCTCGTCTACTTTTAGCTCTAGAAGACAGATATCCTTCTCTTCAGAATGTTTATTTTCATAAATCTGTGGATGTTGACCGAACGTTGGCTGTAATTGTTGGGCAGGGTGATGTTCCCCGTCTTTTAGGTTATGGTGGCAAAATCATAAAAGCCTTGGGGATGAAGCTTGGTAAGTCTATTCGTGTTTTGGAGCAGGGGGCTAATGATAGACAGTTCCTAGAGGATTTGTTTGCTCCTTTAAGCATAGTTACAATAAACACTATTTGGCTGCCTGATGACACAACTGAGACAAGGGTTATCTTAAAGAAAATGCGTGGAAGGCAGCCCCCTTTCAATGTAAAGGCTTTAAAGGAGATTGCCAGTAAAGTTCGCAACATGTCTCTGCGTGTAGAGTTTACCTACTAGTTGAGTGTGGACTCATGAAGCTGGATTACATTGGTGATTGGAGTAGAACGCACTATTCTACTGATGTTAAACCTGAAATGGACAGTGAAGAGGTTACGCTTTTCGGTTGGGTTCAAGAAATAAGAGACTTGGGTGGAATACGCTTCGTAATACTGCAGGACAGGGAAGGTACAATACAGATCACTGTACCCCGGAAGAAAGTAGGTAGCGAAGTGTTGTCGAAGTCTGATGTCCTACAGAAAAGATATAGCATAGGCGTGAAGGGTGCTGTGAGGAAGACTACAATGACACCTAGGGGCGTCGAAGTAATACCGAAGCAGATAGGAATCTTCAGCACAGCCGCACTACGTTTGCCAATTGACATCACTGGAAAAACACCAGCACACATAGATGTTCGACTGGACGCGCGAGCGTTGGACCTTTGTCGAGAAGAAAACGCAGCCATCTTCAAGATTCAGCACACAGCCGTAGAAGCACTACGAAAATTCCTGTTTGAAAGAAAGTTCATAGAGATACATACACCGCGCATTATTGCCTCAGCAACAGAAGGTGGTGCAGCCCTTTTCCCCGTTGAATACTTCGAGAGGAAAGCGTTTCTTGCTCAAAGCCCACAATTGTATAAGGAAGAGCTTGTCATGAGCTTCGAGAAGGTGTTCGAAGTAGGACCGTTTTTCAGGGCTGAGGAGTCGCATACACGTCGTCACCTAAGTGAGTTTGTTTCAATAGACATTGAGCAGGCTTTTGCCACAGCCGAGGATGTGATGCAACTGCTTGAACAGCTTATGCAATTCACATGCACCGTTGTTAATGAAAAATGCATGAAAGAGCTGACAACACTGAAACACAGCGTCGAAGTGCCGGAAGTGCCCTTTAAACGCTTAAAGTATGACGATGTGCTGCAGGACTTGAAGAGTGAAGGGATAGAAATACCATGGGGCGAGGATATACCGACACCAGCCTTCAGAACATTAGGTGAAGTTCATCCATACTTCTACTTCATAGTTGACTGGCCAACCCATTCAAAAGCCTTCTACATTAAGCCGCATGATGATAATCCGGAACTTTCCGAAGGCTTCGATCTAATGTGGCGTTGGATAGAACTGGTCTCGGGTGGAACAAGAATAGCACATAAAGACCTTCTGATAAGAAGGCTGAAAGAGAAAGGTCTAAACCCGAAATCGTTCAAGTATCATCTGCAAGCGTTTGATTATGGTATGCCACCTCATGCAGGATGGGCGATAGGTCTAGAAAGACTGACAATGATGCTGACTGGGAAGAAGAATATAAGAGAAGTAACTCTTTATCCAAGAGACAAATTTAGACTCACACCGTAAAATTCCAATGAATTAGTTCCCAGCGTGCGCTAGGTGTCTCATGCCTTCTGTCCATGCTCTTATGTAACCTTCCTTGGATTTTGCCTTCTCAACTATTATCGTCATTCTTTGCCACAGCTCTTGTATCTTCTTCAGGTAATCATGTCTCTAACGATATTTTTAGTTAAAGGTGTTATAAAGGCTGATAAATAGCCGTCTTATTATTGCAGAGCATGGGCGAGCAGTTAAAAATCGCATGCGGAGTATTCGGGGCTATAAACTTTCAAAAGCAACCCATATTTCCATACATATACTGGGGTTTAAGGGCGCAAAATCATAGGGGCCACCAATCCCACGGTTTTCTCACTTACAATAACGGAAAATTTCATGTTCATAGAAGCTTGGACCTCGTGCCAAAAATAAAGACAAGCGCAATACAGGAATGGTTCGGGCGCTTACCAGGGCACATAGGTATCGGAAACGTTAGGTACACAACCTCTGGAAAAACAGATGAAAAATCATTAATAGAAGGCACACAGCCAGTCACAGCATCAAAAAATGGGTTAAAATTGGCTGTTTCCTTCAACGGGAATGTTGTCAATACTTTGCAACTTAAAAAGGAAATACGTAAAGAATTTCCGGGTTTTTCTTACGAATGTGATGCAGATCTAATCTGCTACAAACTCCTAATAGAGTTAATGAACGGTAGAGATTTAACTTCATCCATAAAAACGTGCATGCAAGAAATTGAAGGAGCTTTCTCAGTAGCTGGTATAACAAAAGATGGCAAGTTCTTCGCCTTCAAAGATCCTTATGGAATAAGACCATTATGCGCTGGCTACGGTAAGGACTCGTCAACATATGCTTTCTCGTCAGAAACAGTCAGCCTCGACATAAATGGTTTCGAAAGAGATTTTGAAATAGAACCAGGCGAACTTGTAACTGTTTCAAAAGATGGTTTCCAAAGAGAAAAACTAGTTAACAATAGACGTAAAGCGTTCTGCGGTTTCGAATTCGCATATTTCGCAAGACCAGACTCGCGCTTTGATGATAAATATGTTTATGAGATCCGCGAAGAGTTTGGAAGAAATCTTGTTAGGGAGAACCCAGACATTGTTAAGGATGCAGATATGATTCTTTCGTTGCCGGAGACTGGTGATGACGCTGCTTTAGGGGTTCATGAAGAATCTGGTTTGAGATGGGAAAGGGCTACTCGCCGACACCGTTATGTTACAGAAAGGGCTTTCATCCTCCTTAATAGCGAACGTTATTCGACAATCGGCAAGAAAATCAACATTCTAGCATCGAAAGTCAAGGGAAAGCGGGTAATAGTAACAGACGACAGCATAGTCAGAGGAGATACAATAAAAGCAATAGTAAAGAAACTGCGTAAAATGGGAGCAAAAAAAGTGTATGTATTCATAACTTTTCCACGCATAATTGGACCGTGCTTTTACGGAATAGACATGGCAACATACGGTCAACTAATTGGTTCAAAATACAACTCAGAACAAATAACAAAAATCATAGGCGCAGACAG
>DAOVFL010000029.1 GCA_030672945.1 Candidatus Bathyarchaeota archaeon
CACTTGCGATATTCAAACGCAACCTCAATGTTTATAGTGAAATTATCAAGTGTAAAAGGAATTCTTCAGTGTAATTCATAATTGTTCGGTTTCCATGGAAGTAAGGTTGATGGTTATGTATATCTCATCGGATCCCTCATCTTGCCACAGGTTTATCCTTCCATTCTGCGCTAAAAACAACAAAAGAATGAATGTGCGGATGGTCTCCAATCGTCCGTTATCTTTCACTAAAGTGGAAAACTCTATTATTCCTGTTCCTTTCACCATCTGAAAAAGAGAGGAGTAGAGCTTTTTCATTTGCAGTTCAATTTCCATCAAGTATAGATCTAGTTGCGGTAGAAAATCAGAGGGAGTTGGAAGTATAGGTTCTGCAACAATCTTTTGTAGACAAACGAGTTTCTCACCTTTTAAAACATCGTCCAGAACTTCCAGTAGATGCCGTATGGTTGTTGAAGTTAATTCATGTCTTAACGGTAGAAATAAGGGTGGAGGGAGAAAGTCCTTTGGAGGTTTTGGTGGCGACGGGGGTTCTTCAAGTTTTAGCAGAAGCTTTGACTTCATTAAGTATATGAGAGCTGAAGAATCCAAGGCTACACCTGACGCTCTAAAGTCCACCTGACCCGTTTTTTCCATTTCTGCAAGAAATGATGTGAGCAAATATGCAATGTTGATGTTCCAAGGTGCAAGTTTTTCAAGTTTACGAAACTCAAAGAGAATATTCCAGGGAGGACGCATATAAAATGGTTTTTTGATGGTTACAGAGGGCATTAGCTTGGCACCTCTAGAAATCTTGCTGAAATGACATTTGAGACTCCGTTACGTTCATAAACTCCATAGACTTTTTGCGCCTTGTTCAACATTTCAGGCTTCAACGTAATAACTATAAACTGGGTTTTCTCAGACTCGTCCAAGAGTAGGTTAGCTAGTTTTGACACATGGAAAGCATCTAGATGCGCATCTATCTCATCGAGAATATAGAAAGTGGCGGGAGTAAACTCCTTTAGGGCGAATATAAAGGAAATAGCGGCAACTGAACGTTCACCGCCGCTGGCTCCACTTACTACAATTGAAGGCTTGTTTGGAAACTGAACAATCATATCTATGCCGCCTAAGAAGGGATCATCCACGTTTTCAAGCTCTAATGTGGCATCTCCACCTCCAGTAATCTTTGTGAAGTATTTTCGGAGATTTCGATTTATTTTTTCGAAGGCCTCCATGAAAACCTTACGTTTTTTACGTTCAACTTCATCCATAAATTGCACGATTACCTGTTTTTCCCTTTCAAGTTCGTTCAACCTTAAAGAAAGGTCCTTATAGCGTGAAATCTGTTCAGCATAGTGGGATAAGGCTAGCTGGTTTACCGCACCTATTCTTTCAAGTTCTAACTGCATCATCTTCATAGATGTCTCGGCTTCTTCAACCTGTTTCAGCGTTATCTCCAACGGCTGCTCATACCCAAATCGTCTAAGCTGATTTTGATGCTGCTCAAGCTGCAGTAACGACGTTTGAATTTTCAGTTGAAGCTGATTTAACAAACGATCAGCCGGTTCATATTCTGAGTCAAGCTTCTGCAGTTCTTTATCTACATCATCTATTTTAGCTGTAAACCTTTTAGTTTCTTCTCTTGCTGACAAAACGGTCTTGGAGAGTTCAATGCGGGTTTTTTCCAGTTCTGTTAGTTCATGATTTAGCGATTCTCTTTCCTGCAATGCAGCTCCCACTTCCTTTTCAACTTTTCTTAACTGTTGCTCAACTTTTGAGAGTTGAATTTTTGCATTTTTATATCCAACCCTTAAAACGTTGTCGAATTGTGATTGAAGCGTTAAGATTTCTGTTTGAATCGTACCCAGTTTCTGCCTTAAAGTAATTATTTCTTCAGCTAACTTTTCCCTTTCAATCTCCATTCCTTGGATGTGAGACGGATCTGCCCTCTTTCTCAACCCAGTCAGTTCCTTCTGAAGTCTTCTCATCTTTTTTTGAAGGGAACTTCTTTCAGCCCCGTGAATCCACATACTAGCTTTATTGTCTTCGATCTCCTTCTCAAAACGTGCAATATGATTACCCACTCGTTTAATATTGGCTTTTGATCTTCTAGCGCTTCTTTTAACTCTGGCTATCTCACTGTCAAGTGTGGTAATAGCCTGAGACAATCTGGCAATCTCGATCCGAGTTCTGTCAATGTCTTCTTCAAAAGTGGTGATATCACTGTTTCTTCTAAGAAGATGCTGCTGGAGGGCTCCGACAGCTTCATCAAGGCTTTTGATTGCTGCTTCACTTGGAATAATAGTTGAAAAGTCTATTGGGGCACGATAGTAACCGCTTTCAAGAGCACCGCCAGCTTCATACAGGTCTCCGTTAACTGTGACGGCGCGGTAGCCTTTGCTGGATAATGTTAATGCAGTCTTGTCATCTGAGACTATTAGTGTGTCGCCAAAGACGAAATTTACAGCCGGCTCATATTGTTTTACACATTTTATAAAAAATGAAGCTACTCCGTCAACCCCTTTTATTTTCGGGGTTTCTAAAAACTTGGGATTGAGTATTCCTTCAGTTAATATTATTTTGATTCTCCCAAGCTTCATTTTTCTTAATATTTCCGTACACATGAAAGCAGAGTCAAAATCCTTCACTACTAGTGCATCAAGCCATCCTGATGCTGCAGCTTCTATTGCTTGCTTATGTATTTTGTTCACTTTGATAAGGTTACGTAACCTACCGTATACGCCTGGGATAACACCTAACTCACCTAGTTCTTCTATGCTTCTTAGGGTCTTCTCTTCTGTTGCTACTGTTGCTACAAGTTCTCTTTGTGTTGCAAACTCCACAACAGCTTCTCTTGCTGATTCAGCTATTTTTCCAGCTTCAGTTATTTCCGTCTCTACAGCTCCTTTTTGCATAATCATCCGTTCAAGGATCCGTTCCAAGTTTTTTAGTCGAGTTTTCTGTTCGTCCTGAACTTTTTTAAGTTCAGTTAATGAATTTTCCAGTTCGTTGAACGTTGCTGCCATTCTTTCTTTGCGTGTAGTTAGGTTTTTGAGTCTTCTTCTACGGATTTTGATGGCTTCTCGGCTTTTTGCATTTTCGGATCTTAAGAGTGTAAGCTTTTCATAGTATTCGTCAAGTTGATGCTCGATTTCATGAATTCTTCTGCTGTTTTCTCCGATCTTTTCCCAGAGTTCAGCTGCCTCTCCTGCAAGAGTGTCATGTTCAGCCTGTTTATTACTTATCTCATTAGATCTGTTTTCATATTTGCGTCTTAAGCGTCTGATTCTTAGTCGGTTTTCATGAATTTCCTTTTTGATAGATTCGTACTGTTGATGGTTGTTTTCACTAATTCGCCTTAAACCTTCAAGGCTAGCTGTTCCAGAGCTTATTTTTGTTGTTAATTCTATTATTTTCGACTTCAATTCACCGATTTTTATTTGAACTCTTAATACTTGTGAACCGCCTTCTTCAACCACTTCCGAGCTTAGTTTCCGCCATTCACCTTCCATTTCTCTTCTCTTAGATTTGAATTGCTCCCGTAGCTGCCTTAATTTATCAACTCTAGTTTTAACTTTATCAGCTTGAGAGGAGACCTCTTTTATTCTCTTCTTTATCTGTGCTATGTCGTGCGACAACTTTACAGATTCAAACTTTTTAATCTCGCTTTCGATGGAAGCATACCTCAAAAGTTCATTACGTTCTCTTTCAAGGGCATCTACTCTTTTCTGAACCTCATCTATTCTACCCATAGCCATGCGTATCGAAAGGTCTGCTTTCTGTAGTTTTTCTTCAGCATCAGCTTTTTCAGCGTCGTATTGTGCTATTCCAACTAAGTTCTCAATGATTTTCCTGCGCTCAAAAGAGGAGATTTCTGTTAGTCGTGTTATTGTGCCTTGCATGATTATGTTTTGGCTTGTAGAGCTTATTCCAGCCATGGAAAGGACTTCTAGAATGTGTGTTCTAGATATTCTTCTGCCGTTAAGCCTATACACGCTTTGACCGTTTCTCTGAACTTCACGGGAGATTGTGACGGTTGTCGTATCAACTGGTATGCGACCATCTGAATTATCAAACTGAATTATAGCCTTAGCTTTTTTCGCCCTTTCCAATCCAGCCTTCTCAGAACCGTGGAAAATTAGTTTGGCGGCGCTTTCCGCACGGAGCCTCTTCGTGCTTAACTCGCCTAAAGAGAATAAAACTGCGTCCATAATATTTGTTTTACCACTTCCGTTTGGACCTGTAACTGCTGTGAAACCCTTATTTAGAATTACTTTAACGTTTTTAGGTCCAAATGATTTGAAGCCTTTAAGTTCTATTTTTTTGATGTAGGGCATCTGATTTAGCCCTCACCCCTCTTATCAGCATACAGTTCCTAATTATAGGTAATTCTATAGGATTTTTCTATAATAAATTAACTCATATGAATTGTCTTCATTTTTCTTTGCGTAGTTCATTATTTGTGAACATATCTTTCAGTCTTGAAGTAATAATCATAGTTTGTAGTTTAGATGTGTAGAATCTCGAATTTTTTAATTTAATTCATAGAATTAAAAAACTCTTGTACTTTTGCAGAACTTGGGTTGAAGGTATATTATAAAACAAGTGAAAGAACTTCTACTACGTCCAACACTTGAATTTTCCCTTCAAGTCCAGTGGTTTTAACAGCATCTTCCAGAGTTAAGAGACAGAAGGGACAAGCAGTCGTCAATATTTCTGCGCCGGATTCAACAGCATCCCTTACACGGATTTCTGATAGACGTTCACCAGGAATGTCAATCCACATCCTTCCACCTCCTCCTTCACAGCAAAGGCTTCTCTCCCTCGAACGGTCGAACTCCAGCAGTGTTACGCCTGGTACGCTTTCAATAACCTTTCTAGGTTCATCATAAATGCCGTTTTGTTTACCTAAGAAGCATGGATCATGGTAGATGATCTTTTTGTTCAATTTCTTTGAAAACGTGAGTCTCTCATTTTCAATTAGATTGGCAAGCAGTTGTGTATAATGCTGAACTTCAAAGCTTGTTTTCCCATATCGGTTTTTAAATGCGTGAAAAGCATGTGGACAGCTCGTAACAACTCGTTTTACATTGTATTTATTGAAATTCTTCATGTTCTCCTCAACTAAAAACTCGAATAAGCCCTTTTCTCCCATCCCGTAGACTTCACTTCCACAACAGTTTTCCTCATAGCCTAAAATACCAAAGTCCACCTTAGCCTTTTCAAAACATCTTACAAGGCCTTTAGCTATTTCTTGCACCCTTGGATCGTAAGCTGGTGTGCAGCCTACAAAGTATAAGGTTTCAGCACCCTGTGAGATGTGCTTAATGTCTAAATCTTGAGTCCACTCAGATCTTTTGCTCCTTATCCTTCCCCATGGGTTACCGTTCTTGAAAATGCTCTCCAATGCATCTCGCATAGTAGGTGCAATCTGTCCTTCCTCAACGGCGAGACTTCGAATATCTATTAAAAATTCAAAAGGGCTTAATTCCTTTGGGCATCTGACGCCGCATGTTGAACAGGTTGTGCAGCTCCATAACTCATTTTGCGGATGTACAACTAACTTGCCTGTTATGGCAACCTCTCGCATATACTGTCTAATATTTAAGTTTGCTTTTCTGGAAACAGGACAACTTCCAGTACACATTCCACATTGGATGCATTCAAGCAACTTATGTTTTTGAATAAGCTCCTGAGCATTCATTTTCCATGTCACGTTTAGCTAAAATGGGAACATAAGATTTTTTAAGCGTTTTCCTTAGTATGAATCAAAATAACCAAGGAAAATGGAGATTACAATTTATGGAGACAAAGCTGCCGAGACTCGGTATTTTCGTTTGCGAGTGTGGCGGAAACATAAGCAATGTTGTGGATGTGACGGCTGTTGTGGAAGCTGCTAGAAACTGGAAGGGGGTTGTCACAGCAAAACATAACACATACCTGTGTTCCAAACCAGCCCAAGAAATGATAATAGACGCAATAAAAAAAGATAATTTGGACAGAATTCTAGTTGCCAGCTGCACGCCTAGAATGCATCTAGTAACTTTTCAAAGTGTTCTAGAACGTGCAGGCTTGAACCCCTACATGCTTGAGTTCGTGAATATAAGGGAGCAATGCTCATGGTCGCACGGTCCAAAACTTTCCGAAGAAGCCACAAAGAAAGCCATAACCCTAATCAAAGGCAGCTATGAGCGAAGCAGGGAACTTGAACCCCTAGAAACCATAAGCGAAAAAGGTTCAAGGGAAATCCTAATTATAGGTGGAGGCATAGCAGGAATAACTGCAGCTCTTGAGCTTGGCTATTTAGGTTTTAAAGTACATCTTGTAGAGAGAAAACCAAGCATCGGAGGCAACATGGCAAAATTAACTAAAGTATTTCCAACCCTTGATTGTGCCCAATGCATACTCACTCCGAGAATGGCTGAGATCGGGAGAAACCCGAATGTGAATCTGCTTACATATGCTGAGGTTCAAGAAGCTAGTGGTCGTCCCGGCAATTTCAATGTGAAGATTTTCATGAAACCTAGAGGCGTAAACGTTGAGAAGTGTAAGAGCTGTAGTATTTGTGCAAAAGTATGTCCAGTAACGGTTCCAGACAAGTTTAATGAAGGTTTATCGCAGAGAAAAGCTGCATACATAGAGTTTCCACAGGCTGTTCCATCTGCTTATGTTATAGATTTTAACACATGCACAAAATGTGGAAAATGCGAGCAGCTCTGTCCATCCAAAGCCATAAACTTGGAAGATAAAGGGAAAACAATTGATTTGAATGTAGGCGCGATACTTATGGCTACAGGCTATGAGCTTTACGACGCTCATAAGCTTGAGAACTACGGATATGACGTTTACAAAGATGTCATAACCATGATGGATTTAGAAAGGCTTACTTCAGCCTCTGGACCAACAAGCGGCTACGTGAAAAGAGCTGACGGCAGCGACGTGAGAAGAATGGCTATAGTCCTCTGCGCTGGTTCAAGGGATAAAAATCACATTTCTTACTGCAGCCGAATTTGTTGCATGTATGCTTTAAAACAGGCTTTTGTACTTAAGAAAATGCTTGGGATAGATGTATACATTTACTATACAGATATTAGGGCTACAGGTAAGGGTTATGAGGAGCTCTACTGGCGAGACCAAGAGGCAGGAGTTGTTTTTGTTCGGGGCAAGGTCGCTGAAGTCTGGAAAAATAGAAACGGAAAACTTGTTGTTCTGGCTGAAGATACTTCAACCGGAAACGTAGCGGAAAAAGAATTCGATTTGGTTGCTTTAGCTACTCCTATGGTTCCACCTGCTGGGCTTAAGGAGCTTGCAGAAAAAATGAAGCTTTCTCTGGGTGAAGATGGCTTTATACAAGAGAAGCATCCGAAACTCGACCCAGTTGACTCGCTGATTACTGGAGTTTTTGCATGTGGTTGTGCCCTAAGCCCAAAGGATGTTCGCGACACTGTTTCTGATGCTTTAGGAGCTGCTGCTAAAGCTTCTTTATTTCTCAAGGATGAATACATCACCACAAGTCCTGAAAAAGCCTACGTGATTAGAGAGTTATGCGACAGCTGCGGTGTCTGTGTTCAAACATGTCCTTCAAACGCTATAACTATACAAAAGGGAAAAGCCAGAATTAACCCCTTTATGTGTACCGGCTGCGGCGCATGCATACCCGTTTGTCCTACAGAGGCTATTGAATTTAAGAATTCAACAACTAAGCAGATAATCGCTCACTTGGAGGGTGTACTAAGCGGCAAGGAACCAGATGAAATTAGAATAATTGCTTTTGTTGAAAAAAATGTTGGATATACTGGCATGGACTTTCTAGGGCTTGACCGCGTCAACTATCCAGAAAACATCCGAATTGTACCTGTTCCATCAACAGCCATCCTAGGCTTAAAACATCTTCTTTACGCCTTTTCTTTTGGAGCTGACGGCATCTTAATTATTGAGGGACAGCAAGACATAGATGAAATGTTCACCAAGAAGCGGATGATTGAAATGGGACGTTCACTAGCCGAGTTTGGAATCAAAGGAATGAGGGTTCGCTACAGCTATGTACCACTACCAGTCTACAAGAAAGCCGCAGATCTATTCATAAGGTTTACCGAAAGAATCAAAAAATTCGGTCCCTTACCAGCTGAAAAACGTGACGCCATTAAGCAGAAAATTCATAATGAACAAAGAAAACCTGAGAAGTAAAATTTTTCCTAAAACGAAATTCCCCCTCAAAGGCTCTCAGCGTTTAAATCTAGAGGGTTCCTTGAAAGACACTTCGGAGAAACAGACCCATAACGTCCTCATTTTTTAGCGTTTCTTACATGACCATTCGAATACTGTCGTTGTTATTACTGCGTGAAGGCATAGAAAACAGGCGCGTGGTGGGATGAAGCGTAAGATTCATCAGGAAAAAAGAAGGAACAACTAAAACTAGGACATCAGACCCTCAATCCCAGCGAGGTATAGGAAAGTCAAACTTGGTAGACATCAGAGCCATATTCACTCTAATACATCGCGACATTTTTGAAAAACTAGCGTAGGAGACCATTGACCACAAAAATAGGATTCTCAACCAGCACTCTACGTTTTCTCCACTTTCCAGTTTTCGATCTTATCCAACAACATTTCACGGTAAAAACTACGTTGAAATAGGTGGAAAATAAACGGAATATTAATAATGCTAAATGCTGAACTTGGCGTTTGGGAAGAGAGAGAACATGGACATAATTGTTTGTGTGAAACATGTTCCAGAAACGGCTGAGGCAGAAATAAAAGTTGGCGCCACGGGTAAGACCATAGAAAAAACCGGACTTGTCTTTGACATTAATGAATGGGATGACTACGCATTGGAGGAGGCGGTTCGCATTAAGGAAAAGTTTGGAGGTATGGTTACAGCAGTAACTGTGGGTGCTGGAGATGCTGATAGCACGTTAAGAAAGTGCTTGGCTAGGGGAGCAGATAAAGCCATAAGGCTAACAGATGAGAAGTTTGAAGGTTCTGACAGTTATGCCATCGCAAAAATCTTGTACAGTGC
>DAOVFL010000071.1 GCA_030672945.1 Candidatus Bathyarchaeota archaeon
AAGACTGTTTAGCGCCGTGGTTTTTCCCGCAGCTGTGCCGCCGAGCACTACTATAGAGGCTCTGTTCTCCAAGCACAACCAGAAGTACGCGGCCATTTCTTCTGAAAATGTTCCTAGATTGATTAAGTCGATTATTGAGTACGGGTCTTCCCTAAACTTTCTGATGGTGAAGGCTGTTCCGAATGGGGTTACCTCACGTCTATAACAAACTGCAAGTCTGTGTTTGCCTGGGAGAGAGGCGTCAACTATTGGGAAGGCAGAGCTGACGTGTTTTCCAGTCATGTGAACCAGTTTGACTACGGTGTCGTCGACTTCTTCATCGTCTTTGAAAACAAGGTTTGTTTCAAGGTTCTCGTATTTTCTGTGCCAAACGAAGACAGGCTTACCAACACCATCGCAGGATATGTCTTCGATGTTTGGGTCCCGCATCAAAGGGTCAATTCTAGCAAAGCCAACTAAGTCGCGTTCAGCATGGTAAAGAATCTTTGACCATGAAACTTCGGGTAGCCATCCTAGGCTGATGCGATATTTGTTAATGATTTTCTTTGCTTCTATGTCAAAGAATTCTCGGGGGTCACGAATTTCTTCTTTCGGCGATTGAATTTCGGCAAGTAAGATCTCTAATATTTGGTTGTATACGCTTTGTTCAAGGGAGTCGAGTTGAAGTTCGTCTAAAATATATTTGAATTCGCCTGTTGACGGGTTTTGCACAATAACTGCGTGTACAAATGGTTCATGAAGTGGATATCGTTCAACAACTGTGTAGCCTCTTGGAGTGGCCTTTGGAGGAGCTGAGGGAATGTATCTTATTTTGCGTCTTTTCCAAAATTTAGGAGCAATTTTTAGTCTTGACAAAGACTTCTTTAGTTTCGTTAGAGGCCGCTTGATTCGTTGCAACGTGCTTCTCCTACACGTAGTATTTTCTGAGCAATGTATTAAATCTTGCGTCTTACGAAAGTATATTAAAGCTCTGCTGTCTATCAACTATAATCACAAGTAAAATTCGTACATAACTTGCTATATGATGATACAAGAAAGGGCGTTCTTAACTGGGAGTTTGCAGGCATGTTAAGGGGCGCTTCCAACTAGAGGAATGTGCGTCGCAGACCTACCCGTGTTCCAAAAAGAAAAGGAAAGTATAGCAGTCTCAAGCATTGTGTAATGAGTATTATTTAAGGAATCGTAATATAGGTTAAATGCTTAAAAGCAGAATAGCCTTAAATGAAGACTATAAGCTGAGGAGAAGGCTTGGTGATAAATTGACAGAAGAAAAAGTTGAACACATTCTCACCGACAAAAGGCTTTCGGCAATCAAAGTCATGTTAGAGAAGGATCACGCAATCGATTGTATCTTGCTTTTGCATCTTGAGAAGGGCCGGTGGAAGAATGCGAAGGGGTTTATGCGGGAGCATGATCTGACGCTTAGTGATGGCACATTTCGATCTAGGATGATGGAGATTGAAGATTTGGGGTTGGCCAAGAGTGTGCCCATTGATCCATTGAAGAAGTATTATGTGATTACCGAGTTCGGTGAGAGGGTGGCGAAGCTCCTTCTGGAGTTCTTCGACAAAACAGAGGCGCACATTAAGAAAGCCACATAGAAACCTCACGGAATTTTTCATTCGATTCTTCGGATGGGATAAAGAGCACCATGTAATTATACGAACCCTATTTTTATCGCAGTAATCTATTCGGGCATGCATAGCTACAGTTTTTGTCAAAACCTCAATTGACGCTCCGTCAAGAGGACGATGAGATTAATGTAAGCGGAAGAATCAAAAGGAGTAATAGTGTACTGCGCACATAAGACTTAAGTATTTTGTACTACTATTAAGTACTACGGTGTTAAACATGGCGGAAGGAACAGTTAAGGTAACACGGAAGTATCAGATTACCATTCCGAAGGAAGTGAGGGAGAAGATTGGTGTTCAGATAGGTGATGAGATAAAGATCATGGAACAAGGCAAGCTCATAATTCTAAAGAAGGTTCGTAAGAGAGCCTTGCTGGATCTTGCTGGATGTTGGAGAGGTTACCCCGAGGACCCAGATGAGTTCATGAGAGAAGTCAGAAAGTTGTGGTCAACATGGAAGGTGTAAGAAATCTATGCTTGGACACAGACGTTCTCATAGATTATATCAGAAGACCTTCCGAAGCGGTTAAACTCATCATGGAAAAAGTTTATGAAGGAAAAGTTTCCGCGTACACCACAACCATAAACTCCTTTGAAATATGGCTTGGGGTGTACTTAGCTCCCAAGCCTGAGGAGCTGATTAAGGAAACGGGCGAGTTCCTCAGTCAGCTTAAAATCGTCAGTTTTGACTATAAAGCTTCTAGGGAAGCCAGCCGTGTTATGGCCAGCTTAAGGAAGCAGGGTCAACCCATCGAAATCAGGGACCTGTTCATAGGTAGCTCTTCCAAGGTAAGCGGAATGCCTCTGATTACCAGAAATGTTCGGCACTACAAAAGAATAGCTGGGTTAACTGTCTTAACGCCAGAGGAAACAATTGAACAGCTTAAGTTGTCAGACTAGAGATTGCGCAGGTTAAGCTAAGAGCCTCGCATTTTGCACAAGAAAAAGACTTTGTGCATTCGTGTCAGCGCTATGGAGTGCGTTTAGCCGATGTAAATGACTTCGGCGAGCCCCTTGAAATGTTCATCTCCGGTGACTATTTTTGCTCCAAGAGCTCTGCCGCTAGCGAGTATTATTCCGTCAGTCAAACCAGGTCTCCTAAGCTGCTCCACTTTTGCCTTCTCAGAAAGCTCAAGGTAGGCCTTGGCTGCTGCCAAGCTTAACTCTGCGTTGATCTCAATTACTGTGCTACTCGTTGAGATAAAGTTGAGCCGTTTTAAAACCTCTTCTTGTTCCATTTCATCTCGCAGATATTTCCTTGCTATCTCAGCTAATGCTATGGAAGGGGTAACGACTTCTTCGGTGTTGAGGTGTTCTCTTACGGTTGTCCCGGTGTCGCTGCCCAAGAAATACTCGATCCAAGCATAGCTATCGAGAACTATCAATCCCTATCTTCCAGCCTGTCTTCCTCTGTAAACTTCGAAATTCTTCCCTTATCAACACCAAACATATCTGCTGGGACTCCAACCTTCTCGGCAAGCAACTTTTCAATGACTTCATCGTAACTTTTTGCTTGCATAGTTCTTTTCAACACCTCTAATAATTTCAGGTTTCTACGTTTCACTTGAATAGTGGTTGTAGCCATATTTTTCACCACAAGTATTACTATAAACTATAGCCTATAAATGTTACTTATAGAAGCCTGCGTAGAACGCCACTCCCTATTTTAACATTATTTCTTTAATAGGCTCCTACTAGGCGAGGTATGTTGAAAACTATAGGGGGTCTATTCTCGGTTGCAACGTATTTTTTAGAGCAGATTTCCTGCAGCTCTAGGCTCTCTGGGATGTTAGTTGCGCATCTTTTGGGCTGAGTTTCATGTTTCTGTAGCCAGACTCGATGGGCGTCAGCTGTTTCATGACATCAATGATCTCAGAGAGGTCTGTAGGTTAGAATAAGATATTATTCTTGAAAAAGATTCAACCCTGGAAAAGTTGTTAAAACTCTAATAAACTCTTTCGTTTAATCTCTTTAACTTTGTCGAAATCTTTATCTTCAGAAACGAGTGCAAAAACCCCGTGATTCAAAGCACAAGCGAGATGAATAGCATCTCTAGGGTCAATCCTATACTTTTCAGCGAGATTATACGCCAACCAGATTATCTTATCATTAACGTCTAAGAATATCAAATTCGGGATCTCTAGGAAGGCTTTAGTAGCTTTCAATGCTTTTTCAAAGTCTCGGTGCTTCTTCACACTCCAAAAAACTTCATCAAAACTCAAGGCAGAAGTACATGCAGTCATATCACCTTTCTCTATTTTTTGAATGAGATCTCTAGCTTTTTCACCTTCTTTTTCTCTGTTTAAAATTGCATTGAGAAAAACATTTGCATCTAGGTATATCATTTGAATCTTTTCTCAAGTTCTTCAACATATTCATCAGGCTTAATTTTAACAGATTTTCCAGATTCAGCTATTTCTTTAAAGACCTTTGTTACATCCTCTCTAGGCTTCTTTAACAATAATCCTTCCTCTCTCAAAGTAAATACTACTTTAGTTCCTGGATGTAAGCCTAAAGATTTTCTGAAAACTTTAGGGATAACAACTTGGCCCTTTGGACCAATTTTCATTTCTTCCCTTATCATTCTTACCACAGTTTATACTTTAGTATAACTTATATTTATACTTTTTTTAATACTGTCGGTAATACAAATCAAGTCTTTAGTTCTCTCAAAAATAAATAATTTTGCACTTCCTTAGTAAAGGCTAAGAGATCAAGAGGGGGTCACGTTGGATAGTTTAAAGGAAATTCGGGAGGGTTTTGCCTCACTTACCGCCCAAAGGTCCAAGTGCCTTGATTAGATTTACGGGTCTAGAGGACATGAGAGTTAACGCTTATCAGCGGGTTAAACCGTTTCTTGTGGAATTACCGTTTCAGGATATGTGTTACGCGACTGCTTAAATGTGCTTCTTGAGTTCTTTGATAGAGCTGAGCGTTGATCGAGGCGTTTGTTTAGGAAGCCTATGGTTGTTCTATATCTGATTCTGAGAATATGGTGTCTTAAGTCGTAAGATTTAAATGTGGATGTCTGTATTACCCTTCTAGTGAACCTCAAAGGAGGGAAAAAATGAAAATGAAAAAATTGTGGAGAAGTAGAAAGGCGTTAAGCCCAGTGATTGCAGCGATCATATTGATTGCAGTGACGGTTGCGGTTTCAATAGCAGTCGCAGCATGGATGGGAGCACTAACATTCACCTTCATGGCAACAGAACAAATAAGCTTCACAGACGTTACATGGACAGATTTGACAAGTTGCACCTTGAAAGTGAAAAACACTGGAACATCGACTCTCACGTTAAATACATTAAAAATAAACAATAACCTAATCACCACTTGGACTTGCACTCCGGCAGATAAAATCTTGGCGGCTAATGCAAACGCGACGCTGGTAATTACCCACACCTTCGTTGCCGGAGACGTTTATGCTTTCACTGTAACCACGGCGAAAAACAATCCATTTGGCCCATACACCGCTACAGCGCCTGGTTAGACATAACCA
>DAOVFL010000001.1 GCA_030672945.1 Candidatus Bathyarchaeota archaeon
GGTAGATTATTCTGACCTTCCCTATAGTATCCGCCTCTTCAACAGTTTTATCGTCTCTTATACGGTTTATTCTGGCAAAACGCAGAGCCATACCGCACTTGTATTTTGAGCTTTCTTGGATCTCATTATATAATACCTCGACAACTATTTTAGGAACTACAATAACCCTTCTACCTTCCTCTTTTATGGTCAATTCTTTAAGCCGCTTAGTCATTTCAATGATCTCTACATCCGTCAACCCCTTGAAGGTTTTACCAACCATCATATACCTTCTTTTTTCAACATCACGAGCAGCTAAGTAATAATATCACTACCACACTTGGCTTTCAGATAATAATCTGAAAGCCATTCATGCCTTCGACCATAACCATATTCAGCTGCAACAATAACCAAATCCAAGGGTTCAAGAACGGGTTTTATCTTAAGCCAACGTTTTCCACGAATCCCAGGCGTGTATTCACTGTCAAGTTTCTTAGCCACCAATCCTTCATGACCAGCATCTATTGCCTCTTCCAGAAACCTTTCAGCCCCTTCAACTCTATCTGTAACCAATTGTTCTGGCAACGATATTCCCTCAGCATTTTCAACTAAGATTTTTCTTCGCTGTGTATATGGAAATGAAACTAGGCTTTCTCCGTCAATGTAAAGTATGTCAAACAGATAAAGCTCAACAGGTATCTTTTCAATTATGGCTTCTATGTTGTGAACCCTTTTGAATCTACGCATCAAATGTTGGAATGGAATAGGATGACCCTGGATGTCAACGGCAATAACCTCACCCTCCAAAATCGCCTTTTCCACCTTCACGTTCTTTCGAACAATTTCAACGATTTCCGGCAGACCCACTGTCACATCTGTCAGTCTTCTACTAAAAATCCTCACCTCATCACCACATTTGTGAATTTGAACCCTTGCACCATCCAGTTTATACTCGAAAGCTGTTTCGCCACCATGCTCCTTCAAGGCTTCAGCAACATCACTTGCCGTCTGAGCCAACATAAGCCCAACAGGTCTAAGAACCCCAAACCCAACCTTCAATAAGGCATCTTCACCCTGCCTTTTTGCTATGGCAGCAACCTCTCCCACATTACCCAATGTCATAGTTGCCTTCTGAACCGTTTCCAATGGAATCTGGAAAGCTTTGGAAACCGCCTGCTCCATCAAGCCTTCGTAAAAACCAGTTCTCATCTCACCTATCAATATCTTAACTAGAAATTTCGCTTCAAGCGGTGACGCTAGACTTAAAAGGGTTGCTATGAGCCGTTCTTTCTTCACCCTTGAGCCCGACCCAACGGTTTCAGTTACAGCCTTAAAACTGTGCTTAACCTCCAGTATCGTCATTTTTCTCTCAAAAAGTGTTGACTGCTTGCCAACTTTGCTGATCTCAAAGAGTATTTTTGTTGCTGAGCCTACATCGCCAGTTTTTCCAAATGCTTCTGTGAAGGCTTTCCAGTCGGTCTTTGTTATGCGTTTTACTATTTCGCTAAGGGTTGCCCAGCTCACATCAAGGGTTTGTTGACTCCATTTTGGGAAAGGTCTTCCAAGAACCATGGATACAGCTGGTTCAACTTCTTCCACTTCTAAATCATTTAGGAAATCTGCAACGAAGCTTACCATAAGAAGCCGTTTGTTTGTTGTTTCAAGTTTTTCGCAAAGTTCCGCCAAAGCTTTGAAGGGTGTAGGCATAATGTTAACCTTTAATGTGCTCTATGTTTCCTGTTGTTACTAGGGAAATAAATGTTGTTTAAAATTTGAGAAAAAGGATTTCAGGATTAGCTTTATTTTAGAATGATTCTGCTAGTTTTGCTTTCACTTCTTTTATCTTCTTTTCTGTTTCTTCAGCTTTCTCTTTGTTTTTTAAGATTTTGTAGCAGTCTCGCGCATATTCTAGTGCACTTACTCCGAATCTGTCAAAACCCTTGTCGAATGACAAATCAGCTGATTTCATAAAATATTCAAGAGCTGTTTCATAATCCTTGAGCATGTAGACGCATTCACCGGCCTTGTAAAACATGGATGTTGCATCAAAGAAGTTGTTTGCTTTCTGGTACAGTTCCGAGGCTCGTAGAAAATCTTCTTTGGCTTCATCGTATTTACCTAACTCATAAAGAGCATATCCATCCTTATGCAGTTTAACAGGATCTTCCTTCACTTTCTCTTCACTCATGTAGGTCAACTCACAACTTGCTATTACTCAACATCAAACTCCCATTTAGATTTTCCCATCAAATAATCAATAAAAACAGTGACTTCAAGGCGTTGCAACATTAAAACTATTTAACAAGAGATAGTATGAAGCCTTAAGGGGGAGAAACACCGTGAAAATTTGTGATGTTCATGTTCATTTAGGAAAATCGGGACCATGGCAACCGTACGTGAAACCATCAATGTACGTGGATAAGCTCATACACTTATTTAAAAAATACAATGTTGAACGAGCTGTCGTTTTCCCAAATCCAAATGTTGGCGACAAATACCCCAAAATGAACGATTACATTGCAGACTGCGTAAAGAAGCATCCAAACCGCCTAATTGGTTTTGGACGGGTAGATCCGAGAAGAGAAGACGCTGCGGAAGAGTTGAATCGCATAAAAAACAGTTTAGGCTTAGCCGGGCTTAAATTGCATCCGATGGTGGAGTGTTTCAGACCAGATCATCCCTTCTTTGAAAAGTTCTTTGAAAAAATTAATGAACTGAAACTTCCAGTGCTCTTTCACACGGGAACTGGATTTTCCTCACCAGGGTTAATCCTAAAAATCGCTAAGAAACATCCGAAGTTACCAATAATTTTAGGTCATTTAAGAGAAGCCGCCGTTAACGCTTTAGGAATGGCTGAGAACATTTATGTTGAAACTTCTGGCACTTTACCAGAGTTCATCGAGCTTTCAGTGGACATAGATGAAGACAGAGTATTATTCGGCTCTGATGTTCCATATTACCGTTATCCCGTCCAGATAGCAATTGTGAAGGCAGCGGAAATCTCTCGAAAGGCGAAAAGAAAAATCTTCTACGAAAACTTTCAAAATCTGTTTATTAAAAAAGAATAAGGATGGAAAACACTGACTAAATGGAGCAATATCATGTCACTTAAATGTATTCAATGCGGTTCAAAATCTCCACCTTATCCGCCAAAAAGCATGTGTGAAAAATGCGGAGGAATATTGGAATATGAGATTATTCTACAAAATAAACATAAGATCAAGTTTTCTGGCAAGCTTCGTTTTTGGAGGTATAGGGCGTTACTTCCTCCTGTAAGTAATATTATGAGTTTAGGTGAAGGTGGAACACGTCTACATAAGGCTAAGAGGCTTGCCAAAAAAGTTGGGTTGAATGATCTTTATCTAAAGGACGAAACCAGAAACCCAACCAACTCTTTTAGAGATCGTGCAGCAGCACTTCTAACTACAAATGCAATAGATCTTAAACATGACACATTAATCTGTGCAACCAACGGAAACCTAGGTGCTTCCTTAGCTGCCTATTCTGCAAAGGCTGGGTTAATCTGTAATGTAATTGTTCCCAAACTTGTTGACGTTGGAAAACTGGCTCAAATGCTCGTCTACGACGCTGCCATTGAAGAGTTCGGAGTAACAGTCGACGACTCCATAATCAGAGCTGAAGCTTTAGCCAAAGAAACTGGCTGGTATCAAGCAACCGCAGAGCTAAATCCGCTTGTAATTGAAGCACAGAAAACAATTTCCTATGAAGTCTATGAGCAGTTTGGTGTTCCAGACTGGCTTATAGTTTCCATGGGAGGAGGCGGAACCATATACTCAATATGGAAAGGCTTCAAAGAACTTGAACAGCTCGGAATAACGAATTCCATGCCAAGAATGATCGGAGTCCAACCTAAGGGATGCGCCCCCATAACTAGAACATTACTGGAAGGTCATTTCCAACCATTAAAAATTTCGAAGCCATCTACCCGTGCACTGGCTGTACTAGTAGCTCACCCTCTTCAAGGCGAACTAGCTATAAAGGCGATAAAAGAATCAGACGGCTTGACTTTAACAGTTTCCGACTCTAAGATCTTCACAGCAGAACTTCAGATAGCTAAACTCGAAGGAATATTCGCTGAACCAGCAAGCTCTGCCACAATAGCAGCACTAAAAAAGCTTATCAAAGAAGAGCAAATCAGCAAAAATGAAAGTGTTGTATGCCTCATCACTGGAAGCGGACTTAAAGCCACAAATGTACTACAAGCATTAACCAAAAAACAGAAGACAGCTGTTCTAGGCTTAGACATAAGCACAAAAGAAAAAATACTTCGAATCTTAAGCATAAAAGACACATACGGGTATAACGCGTGGAAAAAACTGGGAAAAGTTATAACAAGAGCGGCCATATACCAACACCTAAACGAGCTCTCAGAAAAAGGACTAGTAGTAGGCTACGGAAAAAATGGAAAAAAATTCTTCAAAATAACAGAACGCGGTAAGAAAGTTCTACGTGCAATTGATGATATAAAACTTCTACTTTAACCGGAAATGCTTAATTAGTATAGTTACAACTATACTAATTAGATTTGAAATGACCAGAGAAAAAGAAATATCTCCTTTCAACTTGGCGATTACGGCTGTCTTCACTGCACTCGTTTGTGTCGCAACAATGACGTTTTCCATTAATGTTCCTGCGACACGAGGTTTCTTCAATATAGGTGAATCGATGGTTTTTCTCTCCGCCCTCCTTTTCGGGCCTTTCGTTGGAGCTTTCGCCGGAGGAATAGGCTCCATGCTGGCTGATCTGCTGTTAGGCTTCCCGCATTATGCACCGGCTACGCTTATCATCAAGGCTTGTGAAGGCGCCTTCGTAGGAGCACTTAAGAAAAGAAATCCAAGGTTCAGTTCCAAACTTGAATGGAAATTCTTCACGCTGATCTTAGGTGTTGTTGCTGGTTTCTTACTGGGTTGGGTTGGCATGTCTTACTATAGTGGTGATGTAGAACTCAGCTTGGGTTCAAGTTCATTCATGTTCTATCTTCCAGCAGAGTTCTGGTTATTTCTCGGAGTCATAACTTCTCTGTCCATAATATTCTTAGGCTTCTTAGCTGATCCAGAGTTCGGTTGGACAGTTTTCTCAGTGATCACCGGTGGTTTCATCATGGTTTTAGGATACTTCCTATACCAACAGTTCTTCATAGGCCCACTTTTCAACATTGAAGCTGTAGCCATAGCAGAAATACCAATAAATATCGGACAAATGATTATAGGTGCAACAGTGGCATTACCAATAGCCAAAATAATTTGGCGAGCGCTCCCATACCTGAAAAAGAAATAATCGCATGCTGCACAAAATATACAAATGAGAGGGACAAATAGTTTGCATCTTCCTTTTGGAAAAATTCCCATAGACATTCTTCAGGAAGTTGTTTTCAAAAATCTGGGTGCGAAACGCACAGAAGTTGTTTTAGGTCCTGCCGCTGGGTTTGATGGCGCCGTCATAGACGTTGGAGATAAATCCATAATAGTTTCTACGGATCCTATTACTGGTGCAACAGAGCGAATTGGTTGGCTCGCCGTAAACATTAACGCAAATGATGTTGCCACATTCGGTGTTGAACCAGCATTCTTCTTATCATCCATCTTACTTCCTGAAAATGCAGATAAGAATACCGTTGAAACGATATGTATTCAAATGGATAAGTCTTCAAGAGATTTAGGGATGGCTATTGTTGGAGGACATTGCGAAGTAACTCCCAAACTGACCAATCCAATAATTGTAGGCTGTGCTATGGGCATAACAGAAAAAGGAAACTACGTAACAGCGGGTGGAGCTAGGATTGGAGACAAGCTTATATTGACCAAGAGTGCAGGAATCGAAGGCACAGCAATTCTGGCAGTGGATAGAGAAAAGCAATTGAAGAAAGCATTAAGTTCCACTATACTACGGAATGCCAAGAAATTCTATGACCAAATAAGCGTGGTCAAAGATGCATCTGAAGCCATCCAAACACAAGGAGTTAATGCTATGCATGATCCAACAGAAGGCGGTGTGACCGGAGGAATCCATGAAATGGCAGATGCATCAAATCTAGGTGTAAAAATCATCGAGAAAGAAATTTCAATCCAACCAGAAACAGTTAAAATCTGCGAATTCTTTAAAATCGACCCACTACAACTAATAAGTTCTGGAGCCTTACTGATTTCCGCCAAACCAAACCTCGCAAACAAGGTAGTCAGAAGGTTAGAGCAATCCCACATTCATGCCTCTATCATTGGGGAATTCGTGGAAAACCCGCAAGATCGCCTATTAGTAAAGGAAAATGGACGTATTCAAACCTTGCCAAGACCTGTTTCCGACCATCTTTGGCTTATCATTCAAAGAGAGAAGGATTATTGGAAAAATGTGTGACATGTCCATAATAATAGCAACTAAGAATGAACAGGAATACTTGGAAAAAACTCTGAAACACTTGAGTTTAGCCATGATTGAAGCAAAAAAAATGAACATAAATGTTGAACTCATCGTAATCGATGGTAGTAATGATAATACGCTTAGCATAGCAAAGAAATTCACTGAAAAAGCATATTATCTATTATTACAAGGCGTCTCAAAAGCAAGGAACTACGGAGCCAAGTTATCTGAAGGTCAAATTCTAATCTTTATGGATGCAGACACAATAGTGCAAAAAAACACTCTAGTTGACATCTTCAAAACTCTCCGAAATGAAACTGTTGTTTCAGTAATAACATATGTATTACCAGTTCACTATCACATGTTACCGTTATCCGCAAAGATTTTCTACGCAATAGATAAAATCGCCATCAAAACTTGCGGTATAATAGGATTTCTTATACGGTTTTATAATAGAGGAGACATCGTGGTAATTAGGAAAACTGTTTTTAACATGGTAGGAGGTTTCGAAGAAAAACTGTACATGATGGAAATAACAACCTTGCTAGTCAACGCATCGAAATATGGACACATTAAAGTTCTATCCACTCCCGTATTTGAGTCAAGCAGGCGTCTAAAAAAATGGGGAGTAATAAAAAGTTATAAGATCTGGTGGAAAAATTATTTCTCTTTCTATGTGCTTAAACACTTACATGATGTCAAATATGAAGTGGTCAGGTAAGGTTTCAGAGAATCTCAAAAAATCAGTGGCGTACCATTCTATTTGTCAGAAACTGGTAAATAGTGTATGCTGTGTAGAAACCATATGCTGGAACTAATCGGGTAATCATTTTGAAAGATCCACACTTGATCGAATCAAGTATTATGTTTAAGCTACCACGCACTGTCCAAACGTTTAGAGGTCTATAATGAAGACAGTAAGGGTCATAACATGCAACGACTTCATATCCTTTCTCTGTTATCGATTCTTTGATGTAAGCATCCTCAAAGACATGAAGTGTGTCTGGGATTTTAATGTCTTTTACGGCATCACGACGAATCAATATGTCGTGTGTTCCACCGCGTATATCAAATATTTTCCGTGTTATCCATAAAAATATCTTAAGTGTCGACGGATTATGAATGGTTGACCAAACTTCAATTCCGCAGATTGCACCTACATTTTCGTTTATGTATTTTATTGCCTTTTCAAACCAGTTTCTGCATAGTACAACATCACTATCGACAAACATGAACCAATCAGTTTCGACGTTCTTAATCCCTATTTGTCTTGCAGTTGCCCTCGTTCCATTATTCTGAATAACTTTTATGTTTCCATGTTTCCTGCTGAATGCATGTAAAACATCAAGAGTATTATCAGTTGAGTATCCATCGACAACAATTAGTTTTTTCACTGGGACATTTCTGTAAATTGATGTAAGACATTTCTCTAATATCCGCCCACTATTCTTCGTGAGTATCACTACATCTACTGGTCCCATACCCACTAACCAACTATTTCTTAACTAATACTCTAATAGTCAATCCGAAATAAGGTACCTTAAATGATTTAAAAAATAACAGTTTGCCACCAACTTTAAGAGTCAAATCATAGAATGTCTCAACTTTGATGAAACCACATTCCAATTCGTTTTGAATTCCTTTTTCCCATTCATCTGGGAACCTGGTGTTAATATGCGTTTCATCATAATCTCTCATAATTTTCCTAATTGGTTTCTCCACAGCTTTGTTAGGTGTAGCGCAGATCATGACATCCTTACACAGGTCAAACATGTTCCCCATTGTTTTTAAAGGATGTTCAAGATGTTCCAAAACATCAAAGCATGTTAGCAAATCGAACGTTTTCTTCTTGAATGGAAAACTTGTTTGCGCATCGCAGACTAGGAAATGCCCAGTATAATTTTTGTTTGCCTGTCTCACGCCATATCTAGATATATCTATACCATAAGCCTCATAGCCTAAGGATTCTAAAACGTTAGTTGCATATCCGTAAGCGCAACCAACATCTAATGCTGCCTTACCTCGACCATTCAAAAGGTTTCGGTTTAAAACTCTTGACCCCCATTTAATGATTTCCAGAACATACCGTCTAACCTGCTGTTTTCTCAACGGGTATCTTATACCTTTGTAATACTTCTTTTCAAATTGCAGGCTTCATCAACTCTTTAATAGACCGTTATGGTTCCTAACTTATTGATTAAAGATTTTAATATAAAAATGGATAAAATTGTGGTGGAGTGACGTAACATTTGGGTATGGGATTGAAGAAAGCTGCAGGCATCGCTGTTCGTTCTCTAACTCCCAATAGGCCTTATCATGTGCAATGGTTTATCACAAGAAAATGCAACTACCGTTGTAAGGGATGTAACGTTTGGCAGGAACAAGATACTGAAGAATTGACGACAGAAGAAATTAAAAGAGGATTAGATATCCTCAGAGAACTAGGCGTCATGGAGATCGTTTTATCTGGAGGAAACCCGCTTTTAAGAGAAGACATAGAAGAGATTATAAAATATGCTTCACGCTTCTTTATCACCACCATATATGATAACGGCAGCATGGCTGCCAAGAAGATTGATGCCTTACGCAACGCTGATCTTGTTGCTATTTCTATAGACAGTCTAGATCCAAGAAAAAATGATTATGTAAAAGGTGTTAAGGGTTCCTGGAAAAAAGCCATACAAGCCGTTGAAAAACTGCATAAAGAGGGAATCCATGTAAGTGTAACACCAACCATTTCGCAATTCAATCTCTACGAAATTGTTGATTTCACTAAATACTTTTCAAAAAAAGGAATACCACTTTGGTATTGTCTATATTCTTATGATACCTCTGAGGATGCGGGCCAGCTTTTTAGGATTGGAAAGAAAAACGATGAGTTTATGATAACTGATAGGAAAGCAATGGTCAAACTCTGTGATTCCCTTATCAATATGAGAAAGAAATACAGCAATATCCTAATCACAAATGAAATATTAGAAGCCGTCAAGAATCTTTACTTAACAGGACAGAGAACATGGAAGTGTCGTGCACTTCAAAACTTCTTCGTTATAGATCACTTAGGCAGAGTCGCCGGGTGCCATCTCCATAAATCAGTAGCTTCAATTTTCAACCTGCCAAAAGTTTGGAAAAGCAAAAAGATGGATGCAACGCGCAGGATTTACAGCGAATGCACTCAATGTACCTACCTTTGTTACATTTTTTATTCTCTTCACGGAAGTGTTCCCGGAAATCTACGGATAGCTAAAGAGCATTGGAGAAATGCGAAATTATTTTTGAAGAGAAACAGCCCTTAAGACTCAAGTTCAGTAGAACAGAAATAATATCCGCTATTCTCTTTGTAAGCGCTTGATTGAAAATTCTGTGCATATAAAGTCTAACATAAAAAATGCTGTTACATCTAGAGTTGCACAATAAGGATGCCACGCGCTATTACTATTGTCAGTGATCCTTACAAGATTTTAGAACAACTTTATCTATGACCAGACATAAAATATGAAAAACTTCCTCCTTGTTCAGGCAGTTTGTGTCCAATATAAATTGAAAAGGTTCAAAATCTTCTCCTAAGCTGAAACCATAAAGCTTTTTATAAATGGTTTTTGTCTTCTCCTCCTTGCTCTTCAAAGCTGCTAAGGCTTTTTTGACACTTATGCCATCTCTTCTGGCTATTCTCTGCGCCCTTTTTGTTTGGGAGGCTTCCAACCATATTTTGAAGCCTTTTTTAAGAAGCCATGGCATAGTCCAGCTGTCTAGGATTACGTCTCCCTGCCATGCTGTCTCCAGAAAATTCTTGTCAACAGTCTCGTCAAATCTTGGATCTTTTTTTCTCTTTTCCAGGAAACGTAGTCCTTCTCCGCTTTCCCACCATCCACGTTCAAGAGGCTTGTAGCCTTCTTCTATAGCTAAAGCCTTTAACACGTCTCCACCTGAATAATATTTCAGTTCATATTTCCTGGCCAATATTTTTGCAAGTGTGCTTTTTCCGCTCCCAGCCATTCCACAAACGCAGATTACTATGGATTCTTTAACCATTATTTTAGAAAACCTCAACCTTATCTAAAGAGTTCTTGCAGCTTGTTTCAAGAGGTTTTTAAGGCAGGTGGAGCATAATTGTCCTCCATAGAGCCTTGAAACCCTCCTTTTACTTCGATTCAGTTTGCGTGTTTCCAATGAGGAAGAATTCGGTAATCCACCTATTTTTCGACCGCAAAGATAACAATGATGTGAAGAGCCAACCTCCGGCTTGTAATGAATTGCTTTACCACCGCCAGGTAAGGCTTTGCGAACACGTTTTTTGCTTCTTGTGCGTTGACTGGGTTTTGGCATTTCTAATCACTCCACACTTACCAATCCGAACAAGTGCGAAAATGCTGTGCTGAAAAAGAAAGAAGATAAAAGATACCACCAAATAAGGGAGGAAAACTGCATTCCTATCAGCGGGATGGTTATTACTCCTATATTGTTGCTTACTCCTGGAAAAATCGCAATTAGTGTATTATGATAGAAGCCACCCAAGAATTGCCACATTAAGATTAGAGGTAGGAAAGTAATCAGCATTACCTTCATTGATTTCCACATCATCTTAGATTGAAGTTGAAGTATGTACTGCTGCTTCTTCATAAGTTTCTCTACACGTTTTTTATCTTTACTCTTTTGAGCTTTACGTAATTCCGCATTCCATTCTGAAACCTCTTTCCTTGAAGTCTTCGATTTTTCTGGATTTGTTAAGAGACGATTCAGCAGCGAGGTTAGTAAGGAGACGGCGGCTGCCAGTAGAAATATGAAAATCGTGGAAAAAGGAATGGTTGTCGGCAGCATTTTACGTAACCTCTACAGCTTCTAATGTTATAATGGTGACTATAATTGTTTTGTTAATGGTTTTAGCCTCCAAACACTTTTCTGAAAGCTGGGTACATTTCAGCAGCTCTTTCCCGCATTAATATCTCATAATACTGATAAATTATTCCGACAGAAAGCAGAATGCCCATTCCAGAACCGAAAACTCCAAAAAAGTCTGAAACACCAGCAATCAACGCTACGACTATCCCGCCAAGAATTGTGACAGTAGGAATGTAACGTTTAAGAATAGATTCAACAGCCCTTCCAGATCGCCTGTACCCTGGAATCTGCATACCTGCACCTACAAGTTGTTTTGCTACTGTCGATGGATCTAAACCGCCAACTTCAAGCCACGTAAGCGAAAAAACAACACAAAAAGCAACAAGAATCCCAAGATATACCAAAGCCTTGAAAGGATCTCCCATTACACCTGTAAAACTTCGTGGCGAAATCACATAATACACGAGTCCGCCTACAGGTGTAAGGCTTTCTTGGCCAACCTCCCCAATCCATTCAAACTGCCCCATAAGATCAAGCCAGAAATTGGTTCCTGGAGGAGGTTGGCCACTCATGTTCCAGAAGATTTGGGAAAAGAAGTACACATTAGCGAAAAGTGCGGATGCAAAGATTACTGGAAGGTTGGATACGTATAAAAGTTTTATTGGATATCGACTGCGGAAGCCCTTGTAGCCAGCGTATGACAGCGGTAATTCAAGTTTCACTCCTTCCATGTACATGATTATCAGAAAAGCAGCAACTGTGACCATGAGCCCGAGTATAGAAGGGTTTTGACCTCTAAGTAACAGCACAGTGACTGGTTCACCGACAGATAGAACTTGAGCTAAAGCTATAAAAATGCCATAGCTTCTAGGTTCACCTATGGCTATCGTAGGGGAAAAACATTGCCAGAAAATTCCCTGTGCAACCCCACCCATGATGAACAGGCTTATTCCGCTTCCGAATCCCCAACCTTTTTGAACCAGTTCATCCAACATTAGAACAATCAGCCCAGCTGCTAAGAGTTGAAGGAAAATAATTATAGATATTGTGCCAGGTAAGCTTTCACCGGGTGCATTATACATTCCACCAATTATGTATGCAGATGCTTGAACCCCCGTGAGAACTATGGAGAAGACTTTACTGGCTGTCGTGAATAGACTTCTATCTTCAGGACGTGACATGTCACAGTCTATCATTGATGAGCCAACTAAAAGCTGTAGTATTAACCCTGCTGTGACTATTGGACCGATACCAAGTTCCATGAGGGTCCCACGACTGGAAGCAAAAATTATTCTGAGAGCAGCGAGCTCTCCAAGCTGTGTTGTTTTAATACCGTATAGGGGAATTTCAGTCATTATTAAGTAGATAATGAGAACTAATGCTGTCCAGAAAAGTTTTTCATTAAATCGTACTTTACGTTCCGGAACCTTAATTTCCGGAACAATCCTAGCAATGGATTTAAATAGACTTAGAAACCTGCCAGCCATGGATTATCCGCTACTCTTCAGCTTATCTAATTCTTCTACGATTTGTCCATTAGCACTTCTTATTTTTTCAGCTGCTGACCTTGAACAGTATGGCACCTTCACAATCAGAGGTGTTGTAACGTTGCCTGTGCCTAAAAGTTTTACGTAGCCGAGGTTTTCAAGGTCTATGAAGAATTTACCCTCTTCCTTTCTTATCGAGAGTTTCTCAGCCATTTCATCTAGCACTCCAACATTTATGATATTCTTTTTTCGCCTTAGACTTTTAGGTGAAGTGAAACCTCTCTTACCGAAATAGTCCGGTTCATATTTTATCACGTAGGTCCATTTGTGTTTATGGAACCCTGCCTTCCCATGACCTCCTCTCGATCCTCCTGCTCTATGCTGACCTACTCTGCCGTAACCGTGAGTTCTTGAACCACGTTGTTTTCTGATTTTTCGAAGTCTATGAGGCATTTTCAGCCAGCTACCTTGTCAATAGTTTTTCCTTCAAGAGCCTTATCTAATTGTATTTTGAGCACACCGTTCTTATATGATGTATGCACGATGTCTGGAATCACTCTTTTAGGAAGATTTAAACTTTTATAATATCTCCGATTTGAAGCCTCAGCAGATAAGATTAACCGTTGATCTTTCACATGAATTTTAAGATCTTCTTTTTCAAACCCTGCGAATTCCGTAACAACTATTATTTTATTCTTTTCTTCAAAAACGTCGACTAGAGGTTCACGCTTCCGCCATTTTCTTCCTCTACGGGCTTTCAAAAGATTATGTTTATAGTAATATGTTCCCCTTTTAGTTCTTGTATTATTAACCCGGTGTAGTTTAGGAGTCTTTTTGTTCTTAACTCTACCGAAGTCTCTGGAAATGTGAAATCGTTTTGAACCTTTTTTATGTCTTCGCCATCTCGCGCTCAAATATGCCTTCTCCTTGACTAACATGGCATTTAAAAAGTAACTATAAAATGTATCGCATACAAAAATGTTTAAAATTGTGGTTCAGGTCATCCGCTTTATTAATTCATTGATTTTTTCTCTACGATATCCAAGTTCGCCACCCATGCCATAGCCCTTCTTTACCTTTCCTTTGAAGCCTTTAGTTGGTGGATGTAGCCTAAAGACTGGTTTCACATCGGAAAGTTTCCAGTAGTCAGCATGGCAGTTAAATATTGCGTCCATGAGCTCTTCTAAAGATCTGTAACCATTTTCCTGTGCATACTTGTCTGTTAACTTCTTGTTGCCAAGAAGTTTTCCCCTTTCTTTTATCATCATGCTTACAGTTTCCATTGAGGCTTCACCCCAAGTGATGAAGTTTTGCGCCGTTTTCAACATTCCCAGGAATGAAGGTCGGTTATCAATTAAAACTGCATAGTTATTTCGTGCCAAGTTAAGCATTTGAAGGGTCCCCCTTACCTGCCGTGAGGCCCTAATTGTTCCTCGGATTCTCACAGCTACTAAGCATTTACGTTCTTTCACTTCTTCAGTCACTTATCTCACCCAATCCATTGGTGTTATGAGGCTGTATGTTCTCTTTAAGGCGTCAAAAACAGCGTATGCAAAAGATGGAACAGTTCTCGTTGAACCGTAACTTCTACTCCAGCAATCCTTTATGCCTGCAAGTCCAAGAATGACCTTTGCCACTTCACTTGCTACAAGACCTAAACCTCTTGGTCCTGGAAGAAGAACGATTCTCACGCCACCGCATTTCCCTTCAACTTTGAACTGCACTGAATGTGGTCTTCCACAACCGCATTTCCAGCTTCCACAACCTCTTCTAACAGGGACCAGATTTAATCGAGCATCCACCGCAGCCTTCTCTATAGCTGCCCGTACCTGTCTTGTTTTTCCAAAACCCAAACCAATGTAACCGTCCCTGTTTCCAACTGCAACCATTGCCTTAAACCTTGATTTTTCACCGGCATCTGTCTGTTTTTGAACCAGATTTACATCTATGACTTCTTCTTGAAGGCCTGGAAGCAAAGTATCTACAATTTGTGGTTCACGTATCCTCAGGCCTTCCATAAATATTTCTTCAATAGATGCGATTCTGCCCTCTTGTATCATCTTACCAAGGCGTGTTTTAGGAACCCACCTTTCAAGACCTTCCAACGTTCTACGTGAACGTCTCAAGCCTTTTTACCTCCATCGAGCGAAGCAGTTATATCCTTTTTGATTCTTGCAAAATGTTTAGGAAACCTTTCGGGAGCCAGTTTCTTCTCAAGATATTTTGAAAATCTAGTTTGATATTCTTCGGTGTTAGAAGTTAGAGTTTTCGCGTACTTCACAATATGCTCACCCTTTATCCTTTCTTCATCTGGAAGCTTCTCTTCACCATGAGGCACATTTACTCCAGCATCTAAAACACCCTTCAAAGCTGCAAAAACTCTTGCATTTCTTGTAGGAGAATGTAATCCTATGTCTAGAATTGCTTCCTTTATACCTTTTGCTTTGGCTTTTAATCCGCAAAGAAGACCGGTTAAGTAGGATGCTGGAATGTTTCCTCTTGGAGCTTTCCACCCATGGTTTCTTGCAAGCTCTTTGCTATGCGCTGAAACTATGATCTCGTCCCCGTGAGGTTTAGCTATAATTATTTGCACAATCGTGTTCTTAAGTGAAACACGAGTGACCAATCTTGGTTTTCCAGAAAGCAACAGTGCTTTTCTTGCCTTGTAATCTGTTTTTCCTTCTCTTCTTCTTCGGAACGGAACACAATAGCGTGGCCCCTTTGCCATCAGCGTTTCCTCCAAAGTTCGTGCGTCTTCAAGTAACGCACCATGTCGGCGACGGACCCGAACCTTCCACTACTCGCCATCTTGTACGTGTTCCGATAAGTATTTTCAGTGATCATTCTGTTGGTTTTCAATTCACGAAGTTTCTTTCTCAAGGCTCGAATCTTGCTCATCCAAGCTTCTTTCTTGGAGATTTTTGCGTGGGATGAACTACTTCTGCTGCCTGGTCCACGTCGTCGTCCCTTTTTTTTCTTTTCATGTAAAATTCGCGCTCTTGCACGGCTTACACCTTTTTCTGGAAGCCGTTTAATGATTTCTTCATGGATTAATCTTCGAATCTCCTCTCTAGTTATAGCTACTTCCACATCATCCATCCTTTCAGGATTTATCCAAACCCGATTCTGCCCAACTTTCAATATTTGTGCTGCCAGACGCCGCTGATTCTTTAGACTTGTCATCGCTTTTCTGCCCTCTTCTCACGTTTCTTGCTCTTCATTTGTCTGCGTCTTATTTTTCCTTTTTCAGCTACTTTCGTTACTTCTTCCGCTTCTTCTGTCTCCTTTTCTTCTTCCACAGTTACTTCCTTAGCTTCTTTAAAATTCAGAATTTTTGCTTTTCTTTTTCTCGCTTCAACAATAATTCTAGTCCTTTTTCTTTTACCAACAGCATGTGCAATTCTTATGGCTTGAGCTTTGAAGTTGATTCCTTTAAGTTCTTCAACGTTGTGTACTATGACTTCTTTGTAGCCTGATGGGTGAAGACCTCTTGCAGCTTTTGGACTTCTGTATCCAACGCTCACGGTTGGCGGCCAACCTTTAATTTTCCTTCGCATTTTGTTGTCTATTCCTCTTGGCCTACGCCAGTTCTCCTTTAAGCGTTTGTATCTCCAGCTTTCCTGCCTAACAAATTTGGGTTTCTTCTTTTTTATGAGGGCCCTCAGTTTCAATGCTTTGCTTAAAGCAGCTGAGTCATGTTCCGTCATTGTCATTCATCTGTTCCCTCGCTTTTTGCGTTAATGTATATACCGTCTAAGAAAACACGTGGATCTTTCCTTTTCACTCTGGTTCCTTGCTCGATATTAGCAGCTGTTTGACTTACATCTTCCAGGTTTGCGCCTTGAACGATTATGTCTTCACCTTGAACTTTGACGTGAACATTACCCATTATTTTGATTTTTCTTGGACTTCGTTCACCTGTGAAATTTTCAATTAGTATAATTTTGTCCTTAACTTTGACTGATATCGGAAAGTGAGAGAAAACTATTTTTAGCTTGTACGTGAAGCCTTTTCTGACTCCTGTAATCATATTTTGGATGTGTGAATAAATGGTGCCTACTAGAGCTGCCTCTTTTTTCCTTGGCCAATCAGCCCATATACGGATCATCTTCCCTTCAAGCTTGATTGATATTGGAGCGTGAGAAAAGTTTCGGATTAACGTGTCTTTTTGTCCTTTAACTGTAACTTTCCGGCTTTCTACTGAAACCTCTACGTCATCGGGAATTTGAATAATTTTGAATACTTCTATAGCTCGCATTTAAGGCACCTTTTCTAATAAGCGAATGCTAATAGTCTGCCTCCAACGTGTTTTTCCTTTGCCTCCTTGTGAGAGAGAACGCCCTTTGGGGTTGAGACAACTAGTATGCCTACTTCTCTTGATGGGAGGAAATTCCTTTCCCATTCTTCAAATTTGTCTACTTTAACTGGGAATCGAGGTCTAACGGCCCCACACTTGTTTATTCTTCCTAGAAGTTGAACCTTGAACTTTCCGGAGCGGTCGTCATCAATGAATTCGAATTCTCCAATGTAACCGTTTAATTGCATAATCCTTAGAACTCTACCTAAAAGTTTGGAGGCTGGTTTAATCACGCATTCACGTTTGTTACGTGTCTCATTATTTATGATCGTTGTCAAACCGTTTGCTAAGGTGTCCATCTTAGTTTCCTCATTATTCATACTTTTTAAATCCGAGTTGTTTAGCTACTTCTCTGAAACATTGTCGGCATAAATATAAATTGTAGCGTCTAATAACAGGTCCATAAGACCCACATCTAACGCATCGTCTTGTTCCTTTCCCATATTTTCTTTCTTTTTCAAGTTTCTTTTTGTCCAAACCCGTTTCTCCCTTAACTATACTATCTCAATTCCCAAAGCATCTTTAACAAATACAATGGCTTCTTCCGTTGTTAAGATGTGTTTCGAACCGATTTTTGCTTTTTCTCTCCGCCTTCTTTTAACACGATATCCGGGGCGACTGAGAGAAACGCATACATCCATGCCGAAGATGCCGATTTCAGGTTCATATTTTACTCCCGGAATTTCAATATGTTCCTTTACGCCGAAGGAGAAGTTACCATACTTATCAAAGCAATTCTTTGAGAGTTTATTGTCGATGACCGGCAAAACTTTTTTTATGAATTCTATTGCCCTCTGCTTTCTAAGCGTTACAACGCAGGATATAGGTTCGCCTTTTCTTATTCCAAAGTCTCTGATAGTTTGCTTAGCATTTCTCTTGTTTGGATTTTGACCTGTTAACTCTCTCAGAACCCTTACAGCTTTTTCTAGTGGTTCCCCTGATTTCCCAACGCTGATGTTAATGACACTCTTTTCAATTCTCGGTTTAAGCATAGGGTGTTCTTTCCATCTCTTTAGCAACTCACCCTCAGACAATTTAGGCTGCCTCCAGCATAGATATTAATGGTTGTTTTTCACCTATTACAAAAATGAAATTCAGAATTGTTTGGTAACTATTTTCTCCTTTGTCCTTAATCGTTACAATGGCGTTTCTACGCTTCTTTCCCTTCGTCTTTTCAATTTTAATTATCTCACCATATTTTCCGATGTTTTTTCCACTTATTATTAACCCAAAATGTTTTTCTTTCATTTCTATCTGCTTCAGGATTTGTCTTTCTGGCAAACTTATTTTCAAAGTATCTAGAGTATTGTAGACAACATCTCCTGAGTTCTTTGTATCGGTAATATTAACTAGTATGTTCGAACCGTCATGCAGATTAAGTTGCATAAGCCCGTTTCTAACAACATTTTTGTTTGTAATTCTACACAGCTTGAAGTTTGATTCTTCCTTGTTGATCGGGTGAAGGATTAAACCCTTTTTGGATCGCAGTATGCGAAAGCATTCATCAACATCTGAAATGGAAATAACATCCATTAACCCCACAGGAAAGTTGTCTTTTCGCCTAACTTTTCCATCTACATGTACTTTTCCCTGTGAAACTATTAGTTTAGCCTCTTTTCTTGTTTTGGCGAACTTGAGAATGTCACGCAGAACTATGGCTAATGGTAAGCAGTTTTCAAGAGAATGCGGTCCAGGGGATGGCTTTACAACCCAGAGGAACTCTTTCCTATGAATTGGCCAGAACCTCGGTGCGGGTTTACGTTTTAATCCTGTGGATGCTTCCTTTCTACCCAAATCATTTTCCTCCTTTAGTTTTCTTGGTTGTTCTACGCCTAACCCTTGTTTTCTTCGTTTTCGGCTTCTCTTCCTTCCTGGTTTCTATGGGTTTCTTTTTCCTCGTTTTTTTTGCTTGTCTAGGTTTCTTTTGTTTTTCTTCTGTTTTATTTTCCGTTGGCGTCTTCGTTGCTGTCTTTTTTCTTCTTTTTGGTTTCTTTTTCAGAACTTTCTCTTCTACAGCCTCTTTTATTTCGGTAACCTCTTCTAGAAGAGGTTTTTCTGTAACCTTCTCTATTTTCTGGAGAGCCTTCCTTTTCCTTTCCAAAACTTGCTTTCGCCACTTATCCTTAAGATTCAACGTTATTATCATAATCTTTGAAGGGTGAATGGGAAGGAATATTGCGGTTCCATCAGCTTTTTCTCGTGTCAACCCTTCAACGTAGATTCTATATTTTCTTCTGTCTACACGAGTAACTTTCCCTTCAAATCCTTTACGGTCTCCTCGCATTATGCGAACTGTATCTCCGCTTCTAACTGGTAGAGTTCGTAATCCATGTGAGGTTTTAAGTTCTGGTGAGAGGGATGCCCCAAAATGTTTGTGGCGTATGTGGTCTGGTGCTTGGAAAAGCATTTTTCTTTGTTTTGTTGGTTTCGTTACAGGTTTTGTTGCATGCATGTTTTTTCCTCCTATATTATTATACTTGCTGCACTTGCTATTCTTGACCATCTTTCAGCAGCCTCTTTTGCTACTGGTCCGCGAATTTCTGAGCCTTTCATTTCGCCCTCAGGGGTTATTATTACTGCTGCATTATCTTCGAATTGGACCCAGACGCCGTCAGCTCTTCGGTAGGGCTTTCTTTGTCTTATGATTACTGCTTGGAAAATTTTTTTTCTCATGTCTGGTGTTCCACGTCTGACCGAGACAGTTATTCTGTCGCCTACTGCGCCTGATGGGACACGTCGTAAACGTCCTTTATAACCAATAACTTGAATTAGCCTTATTTTCTTCGCTCCGGTGTTATCTGCACATATAAGAATCGAACCGACGAGTAACCCCCTTGAGATTTTTGGTCTTTGTCCAATCATTCCCCTGGCAATTAACGCTCTCGTTTTCGCCCTTGCAGCCATTTCACTTCTCCTCCATCTTTTCGATAACAACAAATGACACTGTTTTGCCTATCGGGCGACATTCAGATATTCTAACGCGGTTTCCTTCTTTTGCGTTTATGCATGGTGGATTGTGGCATGGGATGCGACTGTATCTTTTCTCATACCTCTTAAATTTTGGAACATAGTGAAGATAGTCACGTTTGACTATGACTGTTTTATCCATTTTGGCACTGGCGACCACACCTTCTAGGACATGACCCCTTATTGATAAGTCGCCGTGAAAAGGACAGTTTCTGTCGTTACACGTTTTTTTGGGTTTTTTGAAGGCCAGCGACATCACCATAACCTCATAACATGTTTTTTAAGGCGCGCTTCCGGTCGTCTCACAAGAAGTTTACCGTCAATTTCAACAGTTGTTCCATCAGAAAATGTGAAGTGAATAACAACTGAATTCTTTATGACTCTCTTTCTTTTTCCTTTACACGAAATTACGAATGTGTTTCTGGTTTCATCTATTATCTCGCCAGAGATTCCCACATACCCCTTATGTCTGCTTTCTGCAACCTTAGCTTTTGTTCCAATGAATTCGTAACGGATTATGTTTGGCGTTATCTTCATCTCCTCTTCTTCCTCTTAATCTTCTCTTCTGCAAGTCCAAGTTTCTTCTCACTCTCAATTGTTAGTATTCGGGCAACTGTTTTACGTAGCTCCTTTATCCTAGCTGGGTTTTCTATTGTTCCACCTGCTTTTACCATTGTTTTTAGTCTGAGAAGTTCTGTTCTAACATCGTTGAGTCTTTTTATTCGCATTTCAGGAGACATATCACGTATTTCTTTAACTCTTATTATTGGCATTTACTTAGCGGTCTCCTCTCTACTTGTTTCTTTAGGTTTTTCTTCGGCTTTTTCTTTAAGTATTTCTTCTTCTGTTGTGTCTTCTTCTGTTTGTTCTTCTGGGAGGCTTTCAATTATTTGGGTTTTATCTGGGAACTTTGCGTCTGGAGGCATTATCCTAACCTTTACGCCAAGCATGCCTGATTTTAATTGAACGTGAACTTCGGCTTTCCTCGTGTATTTTAATGCTGGATCACCGCATTTCGGTAAGTATCCAGCTTTGAATTTTTCATATCTTGCCCTCGCTGTTCTTAGTTTTCCACTTATGCATATTTCCAAGCCAAGGGCTCCTGCCTCCATAACTTGATTCAACGCCCAATACCCTGAGCGTCTATAATGTATACCTCTTTGTAGGGCTGAGGCAATGCGTGAGGCAACAACATAAGCGTTTAATTCTGGAATCTCCATTTCGGAAACAGAAATTTGAGGGTTTGAAACTTTGAATTTTTCTTCTAGAATTCTTGAAAGTTCTCTTATTGTTTCTCCACCTCGACCTATCACTACGCCTGGACGCATGGCATAAATGACTATGTGCGTTCCCAAGGGAGTCTTTGACATGTTCACCCCGCCATAACCCGCCCTTACAAGTTCTTTTTGAAGGAACTCGTCTATTTCGTTCTTCTTCATGGACTCGGATATGAAATGCTTGACAACAGACACTACATTTTCTCTCCTGTTTCCGGTTGTTCCTCTAGAGCTACTTCAATATGGCATAGAGTCCCAATTTTTGGTGAACTCCTTCCAAATGCTCTTTGCATGTATCGCTTAATCTTCAGGCCGGGATATGCTGATGCGTGAATTATGCGTAGTTTTTCGGTGTCTAAGCCCTTATACTCAGCGTTGGCCTCTCCACCCTTAAGAATCTTCAGAATATGCTTTGCTGCTTTCACCGGGTACCTACCTGCATAAGCCTTCTCCAGTCCGTGGCGATGTCCAACCTTCTTTTTGAATCTTCTGAAGGGAACAGGTTTCTTCTTAGCTATAACATCTCCAAGATACTGTTTTGCTTGAGTGAGCATCATGCCTTTAATTGTCCTGCAAACCTCTCTGGCTGATTTATGGGATACCCTAATCTCTCTTCCGCTTGCTTTCACGGTTTTCTCCGGATCTAATTCCCCTTCCGTTATGGAGTATCCCCATTTTGGCACTTTATAATCTCTCCAATTGTGCAATTGAACAGCTAAATTGTGGTTTATATGGTTTTCCATCAGTGTAAACATTTTTAAGGCTACTCTGTGTCTCTACAACAGCACGCGCTAATTTATTTAGAAAGTGAACATTCTTGATTTGCATTTTCAAAACAGAAAGGGGAAATTGCGATTAAGTTATGAAGACGTTGCAGAAGGTGGGGGAGGAGGTGGCGGAGGTTGTAGGGGTGCCGACGACGACTTCAATGAGAGATAAAAGTGCACAGCCGCCAACTGTGAAAATGACATTTAGAATCCAGCTTATCACAGTCCCAATATATGCACCGACAACTGGAATAAATGCGAAACCAATTCCAAGGATTAACGAAACAACGATCACAATGATTATGAAGATAATAACTTCTCCCGAATTTTTGACAATAAAGTTAAACGATCTGTTTGTGCTCTCGATGGCATCTGTTCCCTCTATTAGGGCAGTGGTAATGATGAATAGAGCAACAGGAATTAATACAAATGTGATAAAGCACACATCTGAAACAATGGCCGCTAGAATCAAAGTGCCTAATCTACTAGTGACAAGACTCACACTTTTCTTCATGTTCATGGGGTGTTCATTGATTATGTCGTTAGCCATATCGACAATCATGCAGCTAGCTATAAATCCAATGATGGATGCCATAAAATGACCTAGCTAAACTATCCAAGGATTAGGGTATGCAACCTCGTAAAATCTTAGGTTTATCCAATCTCATACCATCCCTCTAATAGGGAAGACCACATAGGCTAGTAATAGAAAGAATAGGTGAATAACAACCGCGCCGCGCGCGTCCCACAGGAGAAAGAAGCTCCTCAAATCTGCCCAACATGTGGAGGACCGCTAACATTTATTGACAAATATCAGAAATGGTATTGCCACAAGTGCCAAAAATACGCTTGAACAAGAATCCAATCTTCTGTATCACCCCTTATTTGTCCTGTTTGGAACACGTTTCATGTCCACGTACATTAATAGTAGATTTAATCGCTTCAGCACACGCATGACAAACTACAAACAATAAGAAGAAACAGAACGGGTACACCTAAAGGCAATTCCATGAAATGAACAAAGGGGTAATAGCACAGCAAAGCAAAAGCCACATGCGTTGCCTCTATTATTCTATCTTTTCCACAAGTCCAAAACACGACCTGCCTTCACAAGCTTCCACTTACCAAAAAAACCCTTCTTATAAAAATGGTATAAACCACACCGGGTGCACTGCATAACCCGCCTACCCTTTTTAAAGTCAAGCTCGTACAACTCTAAAGAGGAACCACAATCAATACACTTACCAACATAGGTTTTCTCGGTTTTATCACTCATTTGAAATCTTTCCTGCAAAGAGATTAGAATAAGATGAGACTGATTTATGTTTAAAACTTGCTAAACACGTTTACGCCTAGAATGACATTCAACTTCAACCATAAATAACAACTAACCAAATCTCGCACACGCTGTACAAATTTCCCAAACTATGCAAAGAACAAAAAAGGGAAAGTCAGACGCTATGGTGGAGGTGGTACACTACTTTCCGTTTCTTCTTCAAAGCGCAACTTGATTCCACCGATCCTTGGAGCAAGAAAGTTGTAAATCACTGCGATAATCAACCCTTGTATGAGCCCTCCTATGAATCCCATTATTGGAAATAGTATGATTGACCCTAAGCCAAACAACATACCGAAACCAGTTAAGTCTACACCGTTTGGCACTTGACCGACTATAGACATGATACTAGCCCAAAAAAAAATAGCCATTATGATACCAGCTATAAATCCTATTACTGCATTAATTGCTCCCATCATCATTGCGAACGGCATTGCCGGTACGTTTCTTATTGTTCTTTCTTCCACATAGACACATCCAATACTTTTCGTTTTTGTTAGTTGGAAACAGTGATCATGTAAAGCTTTCCAGCCATTAACGTTCGGACCGCGTATAACTAAAATACTAAGGGATGTAGTAGGAGTGACATGACAAGGATAATAATCGAATCTTTCACGCTGCATGGCTTTACACATGCACTAATGATCATGTACATTGAAGCGAGATTGAAATACTATCTTATTATCAAACCAGCGTGGCAAGGATTAGAAATATTAGCAACTTCTGTGCTTACCTAATATTCAAACCTTTAGGAAGCAGTAAAATGTCGAAGCTCCGAGAGTCTCTGAAGTTTGATGAGTTCAAAGTTCTGGAAGAAACGTTGAGCGTGGATGATACCAAGGAGACGCCGACACCGATAAGAGCAAAATACGTCCTTGAAGGTGATGTGGTCTACCTGTACAAGGATAATGGAACAAAAGAAAGGATCGGCAGTTCAGAGTACTGGAATAGAATAAAAAAATTCGAAACAGATAAACGAGTGCGGTTGAGTACAACTATCGAGCATACAAATGACCTTTTAGATTGTGGTCTTTGTGATCAACATAAGAATTCCACGGCATTGTTAAACATAGTTCTAACGAACAGATGTAACTTGAGATGTTGGTATTGTTTCTTTTACGCTGAGAAGGCTGGTTTCATTTATGAACCAACGGTAGAAGAAATTAGAGAGATGATCGAGGCTGCTATAAGGTTTAATGGTTATGCACCGCCAATCCAACTCACGGGTGGAGAACCGACCATGAGGGGAGATCTACCGCAGATAATAAAGTTATGTAAAGACATGGGTTCATCTCACGTGCAACTGAACATAAATTCTGTGGAACCGGGGATAAAGTATTACTTGGATCCTGAGGTTGCAGTGAAGGAAGTAAGAAAATGGAAAGAAGCCGGCCTGAATACGATTTACACTTCTTTTGATGGGATAGATCCTAAAATCAACTTCAAAAATCACTATGAATCCCCCTTCGCTCTGGAAGCCTACTCAAAAGCTGGAATAAACAGTACGGTTCTCGTGCCTACAGTCTTCAAAGAAAATCTGAAAGAAGTTCCGAAGATAGTGAAGTTTGCAGCTATGCATATTGACAAGGGGATAAAAGGCGTCAATTTCCAGCCAATTTCAGTCGTTGGCAATACTCCTGCAGAAAGGGAAAAATTCAGGGTTACTCAGTCAGACGTTTTAAACGAGTTAAAAGTTTTCGGTTTGAAGATTGATGATTGGTATTCTATTCCAGCTGTAGACGTACTTGCCGATATCGTGGGTGGGAAGAAAAAGCATGTTCATTTTTACAACAACGAAAAATGTGGTGTTGCCACATACGTGTACGTAGATGATGATAAGCTACATCCAATTACTGATTTCGTTGATGTTGATAGATTCTTAGAGGATTTAGACAAAATTGATAGAAGCATTTTACACAAAGCAAGTTTTGCTTTAAGTCTAGTGCCGAAAATAATACAGACAGGAGACCTGAGGAAGCCCTTGGCTAAAAAGATACACAAGTATATAGTTAGAGACGAGTTACCGAATGGTGTTAGGATTTCCAGTATGCTTGATGAGATAATAGAAAAAGGTAATTACTCTGCTCTAGGCGAGTTCCATCAATACTTCTTATTCTTCGGTATGATGCATTTCATGGATCCTTACAACTATGACGTAAACAGAGTTCAGAGGTGTTGTATACATTACGGTTCACCTGATGGAAGGATTATACCTTTCTGCACCTACAACGTTTTTCCGAACGTCTACAGGGACAAGATATTGAAGGAGAACAGAATTAAAGATGCAAATCTAGAAAGAAAGTTGAACAAGGAGGAAAAGAAAAAGGCAAGATATGTTGCTGAATTTAGACATAGGATAGAAGAAGTAAAGAACTCTGATGTTTACAAGTCATACTACAGAGGACTATTGTAAGTGTCTAATTAGTTAGGCGCGCGCGCGGGCGGGTGCTGTCACATTCTCTTCATTAATCGGTTGATTATTGTCAGTTTCTGCATTTCAGAGGTTCCCTCATATATCTCTGTTATTTTTGCACATCTGTGGAAGCGTTCAACATGGTAATCCGCCAGATATCCGTATCCACCATAAACTTGGATTGCCTCATCAGTAACTTCCATTGCAACTCTGCCTGCGAAGGCTTTCGCCATAGAAGTTGCGACTGGATCAACTCTTCCTTGATCAAACAACCAAGCTGCCTTATAAGTTAGCATTCTTGCAGCTTCGATCTTGATCGCCATGTCAGCCAGTTTAAAGGATATTCCCTGGAATTTTATTATTGGCGACCCGAATTGTTTTCTGGTTTTAGCGTATTGGAATGCCCGTTCAAAGGCTCCTTGAGACATGCCGACGGCTTGAGCTGCCACTGTAATCCTTGTCTCATCGAAAAGCGCTAAAGTATAGTAGAAGCCTTTGTTTAGCTCACCTACAACGTTTTTTTCAGGCAGTTTGACATCGCTCAGTGAAAGAGAACCTGTGATGCATGGTCTAATGCCCCTCTTTCTTTTCAGCTTTGTAGCTTCCAATCCCTGTGTACTCTTCTCCATGAGGAATATGCTTTGACCCCTATGCGGTGGTGTGACGTTTGGGTCTGTCTGGCAAAGCACTATGAACGTGTCTGCTACTGGAGCATTTGTTATGAATTCTTTACTACCGTTGATGACCCATTCATCTCCACTTTTTACTGCTGTTGTATCCATGCGTGTTATGTCGCTCCCATGCTCAGGTTCTGAAAAGGCTGCAGCGGATATTGCGTCGCCTTTAGCCAACGGTGGAATGTACTTCTTCCTCTGTTCTTCGGTTCCATGTTTTAGAAGGATATCTGGAACCATCAAGTTTCCAAGTGAAACTGCAGCTCCGAATCCTGGGTCCACCCTGCACATCTCCTCAACTACCATAGAGTCTTCGAGAAGACCATATCCTTGTCCATCATACTCTTCGGGAATCCTCATACTTGTGAATCCGAGTCTGGCTGCTTTCTTATAGAGTTCCATAGGGAATTTTTCTTTTTCATCGAAGTCTATGACTAGTTCTGGAGTAAACTCCTTTTCGCAGAATTCCTTGACGGCTCGTTTAATTTCCTTCTGTTCCTCACTTAATTCAAAATGCATTTAGCCTTTCTCCTTTTCATATTAGAATTATGACTTTTGCCCTTTTAACTCATATATTTTGCTTTGCAGTGGAGGCACTATCTTGAACAAGTCTTCAACAATGCCGTAGTCGGAGAAGTTGAATATTGGAGCTTTAGGGTCCTTGTTTACAGCTATGATCAGGTCTGAACTTTTCATTCCTAAAACATGTTGGAACGCACCGCTTATTCCAAGAGCAATATAAAGTTTTGGCTTTACTGTTTTTCCAGAAGTACCTACTTGGCGATCGTTTGGAAGCCATCCCTTGTCTACGATTGGTCTTGAGCAGGCAAGTACTCCTCCAAGGCTTTTTGCCAACTCTTCTACCGTGGCCATGTTGTTTTCATCCTTTATCCCTCGTCCAATACCAATCAGCATGTCTGCAGCTGTTATGTCAACTCCACCCGGAGGAGGTAAGACATATTCGATGAAACGTTTATTGGTTATTTCCTCCGTCAGAGAAGAGGGTTTTTCCATGATCTCCCCATTCAAGGCGGGTTTTTGAGCCGTGAAAGCTGCTTGACGAACAGTAACAATGTAGCCTTCTGCCCTGCGGATGGTTGCTCTAACATTTACCTTACCACCGTACATCTGCCTTGTTACAAAGAAGGTTTCACCTTCAAACTTCAAGTCTATACAGTCTGTTGCAAGCGGCAATCCACACGCGACTGCAAGGCTTGGGGCTAGATCCACACCAAATGACGTGTGTCCTATCATTGTTAGCAGCGGCTTATGTTCATTGATTAGGTTTATCAGCTCTTTCTTGTATGCTTCAGAGTTGAAGTTTTCCAATTTCGCATCTTCAACGAGCAAAACCTTTTCCGCGTATTCTGAAATAGTTTTAGCCTGTTCTTTAACGTCTTTGCCCAGTAGAACTGCGGTTAGATCTGCATTTGTTTTTTCAGCTATTTCTTTACCCTTAGTCAATATTTCGAAAGTTATGTCTCTGATTTGTCCCTGTCTATGCTCTGCTAAACAGAATAGCTCTGTCATTTATATCAGCCCCCTTGATTTTATGATTTCAGCGATTTTAGTGGCAACTTCTTCCGGAGTTCCCTTAATGAATTCTGCCTGTTTCTCCACCGGAGGTGCAAACATCTTCTCTATCTTTATCCATGAACCTGCTTCACCAACATCATTTTCACTCAAGCCCACATCCGCCAAGCCTAGAACTTTTATCTCTTTCTTCATGGCTTTTCTAATACCCAAGATGGAAACATATCTTGGTTCATTTATTCCTGTCTGAACTGAAAGAACGGCGGGTAATTTCACTTCGACTATTTCTTCCAAACCTCCTTCCAATTCGCGGTTAACCTTAGCAACGCCGTCGCCTAGCTCGATTTTCTTAATCATAGTTGCGTGGGGAATTCTAAGCATTTCTGCAAGTACTGGTCCAACCATTGTGCAGCCATCGTCGCTAGCTAAGGCACCAGTTAATATCAAGTCAAAGGGCAAACCTCCAATTGCACTGTACAAGATTTTTGCGATGGCATAACTGTCAGAACCTTCAAACTTCTCATCTGTTAGCCTTATGGCTTTATCTGCTCCCCTAGCCAAGCACTTTCTTAACGTGCTATCAGCATCTCCAGCACCCACAGTTACTGCT
>DAOVFL010000013.1 GCA_030672945.1 Candidatus Bathyarchaeota archaeon
TAACGTTCCATCGTCCGTCTCAACGCCTGCTGCGCATCAGAAGTCATGTTATCCGCCTCATCTAAAACCATTATCTTGAACGGGATTTCACCAATAGATCGAACCCTCGCAAAAGTCTTCACAGTTTCCCTAACAACATTAATACCACGCGCATCGCTTGCATTCAACTCCATAATATGTTCCCTATAAGCACCACCGTAGAGGTCTCTAGCTAAACAAAGCGCCGCAGTAGTCTTTCCTGTTCCAGGCGGCCCAGCGAAAATGCAGTGCGACACATTCCGTGATTTAACAAAACTCTTTAAACGTGCAACTATCTCTTTCTGGTCAACCATGTCACTCAACGTTTTCGGTCTGTATTTTTCAGCCCACATTTCAAAACTCAAAGGTGTAAACCTCCTTCATAACATAATAAATGGAATTGCTAATAAATCCTATTCAGCAACACAAATAGTGTGCAGAAAAGAGATCAGATCGTTGCGACAATTTTTCTATGGAAGCTGCGCATAACGGAATGTCTAGAACTTTCCAAATTGTTTCTAAGTATTAATCACATAATTTAGATTCATAAGATTTCCTGTCCTCTGCAAAAGTAGTTCTTGGAACAACTATGAGCACATCATGAAATAGAGGAAATGAGGTTTAGAGACGGCCTAATGCTTGCATTGCTTCGATAATTTTCTTAACTGATGTGACATAAGCGGCTGTTCGCATATCTATCTCATGCTGCTGTGCGGTCTGATAGACGTCTTTGAAGGCTTTTATCATCACTCCTTTCAGTTTTTCATCGACTTCTTCGTCGCTCCAGTAGTACCCTATACGGTTTTGAACCCATTCGAAATAGCTTACTGTGACGCCTCCTGCATTAGCCAGAACATCTGGAATTATCTTGACGCCTTTTTCATGCAATATCTTGTCTGCTTCTGGGGTTGTCGGTCCATTTGCCTCTTCAACTATAAGCTTTGCTTTGACGTCGTTGACGTTCTTTTCGGTTATTTGATTCTCTAAAGCTGCAGGAATAAGTATGTCACAGTCTACAGTGATCGGGTCTCCAGTACTTATCTCTCTGCTTCCTGGAAAGCCCTTTACACTACGCGTTTTTGTTTTAAGTTCCGCAAGCGCAGTGGGATTCATACCTTCCGGATTATATGCACCACCTACAGAATCACTCACTGCTACGATTTTACAACCCAATTCATAGAGATAATTAGCTATTGGCTGTGCCACATTACCATACCCTTGTATGGAAACACGTGCCCCCCTTAAGGACATATTGAACGTCTTCACAGCTTCTAACGTTGCAAAGAATGCTCCGCGACCAGTTGCAGTTCCTCTTCCCCTCGACCCACCTATGCTCAGAGGCTTAGCAGTTATTACTCCAGGAAGGTGTTTTCCGGTAATCTTGTAGTATTCATCAGCAAACCACCCCATAATCTGAGCATTTGTTCCCACATCAGGGGCAGGAATATCTTGGTCCGGTCCAACAAACTTTGCTATAGCAGCAGCATAACCTCTTGTTAGTCGTTCAAGTTCGCCTTGCGACATTTCTTTTGGATTACATGTAATTCCACCTTTACCACCCCCGTAAGGAACACCGACAACGCCGTTTTTTATACTCATCCAAAATGCTAAGGATTTGACTTCGTCTATGCACACTCCTGGATGATAACGGATGCCTCCTTTCGTTGGACCTCTAGATGTGTTATGCTGTACGCGGTAACCAGTGAAAACTCTCATCTTTCCACGATCCATCTTCACTGGGATTGAGACAATCAATGCTCGCTCTGGACTACTCAAGACGCTTACAATGTCGGACTCTATGTTCAGTACACTTGCTGCCTTCATGAGTGGGGTTAAGGCCTTTTCATATAAGCCACTATTTCGTTCAGACATGTTTTCACATCTTTACGTTTGTAAACATAGAATACGAGAGAAAATAACTCTTACTTTTAAATATTACTTTTAGTACGCTTCAATATTCACATCCAAATTACTGTTTCATTAATCATTAAGAACGAATTTCACGTTTGAAAATCTACATGAAAAGATCACTTCCAAGTGAGTGATCCCAAAAAAAGCGTTCTAGGCTAAAGGTAGGCTCTTAAGGCGTATGATCTATCTTAGTAGGCCAAGCTTCTCTCGTCCAATAAGGTTCTTTGACATATGAATAAATAAAGTGACTAGCTATAGCTCCATGAGCCGCAGCAACTGTGATTAATCGAAGACCGACTTGGGTAACGTCACCTACAGCGAAGATTCCTTCAATGTTTGCTCTCTGGGCTCTATCTGTCAAGATGAAGCCATGTTCGTCAGTTTTCAATCCAAGGTTTTTAAAAGGTTTATTATTTGGAACAAGCCCTATTGCGATTATAATGGCATCAACTCTCGGCTCAAGTATCTTTCCTCCTTGCCTTATCACAACTTTTTCAACTCTATGGCGCCCCTTGATAGCTGTCACTTCGCCCTTGAGAACAAAGTTAACCATCCCACTTTTTCTGACTTTTTCAACGTTTTCATCAAAAGCACGGAACCCTTCACGCCTATGAACCAGAGTTATCTCACCGGCTAAGTTAAGCAATTCAAGCGCTACATCGATAGCTGTGTCTCCACCACCAACCACCAAAACCTTCTTTCCCATAAATTCCTCAGGATGAGATACAAAATAATATACCCCTTTATGTCCCTTACTGAATCTTAATTCATTGGGTACGCCTAACTGCCTAGGTTTGGTTCCAGTGGCGATAACTATCACTCTTGATCTATATTTTTTCTTGTCAGTAACAACCATCAGATTTTCAGTAACATTCAAGACAGTCTCTTGCTTTACTATGATTCCAGTGAATCGAAGATGCTGTAACCAGTTTCTAACTAATTCTATTGCTACTATTCCCTCAGGGAAACCAGGATAGTTTGGAATTATCTTGTTAGGATAAAGTGTTGCGAGCAGACCACCTAATTTGTCTCTTTCGAGAAGAAGAACTTTCAAATGCCTAGTTGCACACATGATGGCTGTATTCAATCCTGCGGGACCACCACCCACAATAATTACATCAAACTCTTCCTCTTCAGACAAGTTTTCACCACGTTACTGCTACTTTTTATACAACTAATGTTTGTTATTTTTAAAACCTATGTTTTGACCAAGAAAAACCAAAAGATATGAGTCAAAAAGCCCTACCAGTATTGTGATGTAGTTTTATCTATACGATGAAAGTTTCAGTAAAATTCCGAATTTTCTTATACTCTTTGATTCAAGTTTTTAAACTGCACTTTTTATATCTGCTCTACAATAGTTAGCTTTAGATTTGAGGGAGGAGGTCGGGAATGGCAGGAACAGCTTCAATGAAAATTACAGATTTAGATTTCAGCTTTGAAAATTCGCTTGTAAAGATTGTTGCAAATAGAAATTGCCCGGAAATCAAACTTGCTGGATTAAAGGCGGGTCCTTTTGAAGAAGGAGATGAATATGAGGTTCAATACTGGATAGCTAGAGAGCTTGTGAAGTTTGGAATTGCCCGTTTCAGAGAAGAAGGAATATTGGACTCAGCTAAACTTTCTAAAATTCAATGGAAGGAACGAGTTCAAACGGCTAGGCAAACAGTCAAACTACCAGAAAATTTCTACCCAAAACTTAGAAGATACCTAATGGAATTAAAAGACGAAATAGCTAAAAAGCCTGAGAAGATGCGAGAATACGAGAAAGTTGGACATTTAACACAAGATATTATAAATTCAAGATTGAAAAAAATTGTTTCACTTACCTCAGCTCCAGCTCAGAGAAATCAGATTCTAAAAAATTTTACAAGAGAAGAAAGATTCCTTTACGAAGAGATTCACAAACTTATCAGTGAATGGCGAACACAGATACTCAAGAACGGGGAGGAAGAAAAATGACGGAAGAACTAGAAATCATAGATCCTCAAGAACACCTACAGGATTTCTTCAAATCCGGAAAATACCGTAAAAGAATTTCGCAGTTGGCAGTAGCAGGTAGAACATCAATAACAGCTGATTTTGAAAACCTTGTTGCTTTTGACCAAGAACTTGCAGAAGAACTTCAAGAAAAACCTGATGAGTATTTGAAACACGCCAACAACGCGGCTTATGCACAATTAAGGATAGAAGATCCTGAATACGCTGAAAAAATTGAAACGGTAACGGTTAGAATTATACAATTAATAGAAACTGAAAAGTTACGGAAACTTGGCTCAAAACACATCGGAAAACTCGCGATGGTGGAAGGCATAGTTGTCCGTTCAACTCCAGTCAGCCCAATGGTCATGCATGCTGTGTTCAGATGTAAAAGATGCGGGGAGATAACACCTGTCGATCAAACAGGTCCTTTCCTAAGAGCTCCTTTCGCATGCATCAATCCCTCATGTAGAAATAAGGGACCTTTCGATTTCATACAAGAAGAATCAACATTTATAGACTCGCAAGAACTCCGAATTCAAGAAAGACCAGAAGATCTCCCGCCTGGACAGCTTCCACGCTCATTAAACATCAAGCTTATTGGAAGCGAAATAGTTGATGTGGCAAGACCAGGTGATCACGTTTCAATAGTTGGAACAGTTAGAGCAGTAGCACCGACACTTCCAACAGTTGGAAAACTCCGCACATTCATTTTGCATTTAGACGCAAACTCGATCGAGGTTCGGGGAAAAGAACCGGAAACAGTACTTCCATCTCCAGAAGAAGAAGAGAAAATCCTTAAACTTGCAAAAGATCCATGGATACATCGAAAAATCATAAATTCAATTGCGCCTTCAATATACGGATATGAACATGTGAAAGAAGCGATAATGTACCTTCTTTTTGGCGGTGTGCTAAAGAATCTTCCAGACATAACAATAAGAGGAGAACTGAATGTTCTTTTAATAGGAGATCCTGGAACAGCAAAATCCCAGCTTCTGCAATACGTGGCGAAGCTTGCACCTCGAGGATTATACACGTCTGGACGGGGAACAACAGCCGCAGGTTTAACAGCAGCCGTTATACGAGAAAAAGGCGGTGGAATGAGCCTTGAAGCTGGAGCCCTTGTACTGGCTGATAAAGGAATTGCGTGTATTGACGAAATGGATAAGATGCGACCAGGAGATAGAGTGGCGATTCACGAGGCCATGGAACAACACACAGTTTCAGTTGCAAAAGGAGGCATCGTTGCTACACTGAACGCTAGAACAGCCATACTAGCTGCTGCAAACCCCGCCTTAGGAAGATATGAACCACACCGCACAGTAGCAGAAAACATCTCTCTACCCATCACAATACTTTCAAGATTCGACATAATTTTCATCTTGAGAGATGTCCCAAACAAAGAATCAGACAGCAAAATGTCGGAGCACATCCTAGAAATCCATAGAAAAGGGGCAAGTCCCGTAGAACCGCCAATACCATCAGAACTTCTGAAAAAATACATAGGATATGCAAAAGGAACAAAACCAGTACTTACAAAAGAAGCGCTCCAACGCCTAAGAGAGTTCTACATGGCCATGCGTTCAGTAAGCGAAACAGAAGGTTCACCAGTAGCCATAACTGCCCGACAATTAGAATCCCTTGTACGCATAGCAGAAGCAAGAGCACGCTCAGTCCTAAGAAAAGAGATTCTAGCAGAAGATGCAGAAGCAGCTGTCACTATAATGAGGAGATCCCTTGAAGAGGTTGGAATAGATATCTCCTCAGACAAATTCGACATAGACATAATAATGACTGGAAAACCAAAAAGCCTAAGAGACAAACTCCAAATAGTGCTTTCCGGAATAATGGAAATGGAAAGAGAAACAGGTTTAGTTGAAAAGATAGCACTTCTAAATGAGTTAGAAATTAAACATAAAATTTCAAGGGGCGAGGCAGAACGTTTTATAGGTCAATTACTACGTGAAGGAACAATTTACTCACCAAGAGAAGGATACCTAAAGAAGACGTAGATATTGTTAAGAAAGTCACCGAAAAAGGAAATAGTCATTACTGCACAGCATCAACACTAGCCTCCCTGCAACACAAAGCATTCTATGTAAATACAGCTACCTACTGAGAAAACCATAATGTACACGGTAAAAGTCATCTATACGAGCTTTAGCATTGAATCATCAACAGCTCGCTGGAACCAAGTCACGTAGCATATTGACTGATAGTGCAAACGCCTGCGCCAATTATGTTAGCTAATGTTACCCTTGAATTATCTGAGTTAGTCACGTTGCTCTTTTCTCAGCAGCAAATGTTTTCGCAAGGTTATCCCTGTCTCATCATTACGCGCAACAGCAAAACTTGGAGGTTATAGCCATAAAAAACACAGAATAATAAACGCCATAAAGAATTAATTAAGCATCCGGAGGAATCACAAAGAAAATTTATGCATGTAATAGAAACGCCGCTTAAAATCATTAAAATAGTTATGGGAGACAGGTTGTGTAGAACCGTTTCTTATGAAATGTATGTTACTCTCTTATCCTCTTCTTTACGTATCTCTTCTGCTTGTAAGACTCTTTTTTCTTCAATTTTCTGTAAACGCATAACCATTTTATCGGCCTTTTCAATTTCGTTATCCAAACCAGTCAAATCAACATTAACACCAATCATTGTTTTTAAAACCTCCAGAACACTTTTGGCAGCCCTTGGATCAGGTAAGTACCCACGAGTCTCACCTAGAAGACAAAGAGCAGCAATTTTCTTAAAACGGGCTAAACCCAAAATTAAGCCAGCTGTGCCCACAATGGGACTCCCCATAGAACTCAATACAGCTTTAGCTTGTAATGCCTTATTCAAAAGTTCTTGGTTAGTAGCGGCTGCAATTACTTTAGGCTTCTCCTTGACTTCCATTCGGTAGCCGCCTATTGAAACAATCATTTCTACATTATATTGTTTAGCGAAATCTAATATATAATCGGAAATCTCATATTGACCCTCAATCGTCTGCGCTTGGCTGTCACCCGTGAATAAGATAAGGTCGTTCCTTCCAACTTTGTTTTCCCAGAAAGAAAATGTTCCACGTAAAAGCCTGACGCTTCCTTTTCTGTTCACAAGCACGAAATATGGAAAGTGAGGAGAATAAAGATAAGCGAGTTTCTTGGTTTTTAATTGTTTAACTAAATATCTAATGGCGATTTTACCCACAAGCCCTAAACCTGGAAGACCTTCAATTAGAATGGGACTCCTCAGCTCAACTTTCACGCGTTCTTTGATGAATGTCTCTTTCATTCGTTTGAACCTCTCTTTAAGGCCATTCTATACATAAGATATTTGTCGTCAGGGGAGAACTTGGGTGGATGCGGCAACCGAACTTTCCCACCACAAAACGGGCATATGTTTTTTCTTAAAGTATGTTTTCCACAGCTTTCGCATTTTCTTAAAAGCCATACCACTACTTCTCCCTTCTGAAGAAACCTTGGCCATCGTCTTTAATAACGTTTGAAACAACTTTTTGAGCAACTCCCTGTAAAGTCGCTTCTGCGAGTTTATAGTTTTCCGCTAAAACCTCAATGCAGTATCTGGGTGCGGCAACAACATAGAATCGAAGTTTCACATCTTTAGTTTTCTCGGATTTTTCAGCGTTCAGAAAAGCCTCTCTAATGATTTTTACTCCATTGGGCTTCATGCAGTGAAGCTCAACTATACCTTTCACCTTGACCATAGGTATATGTATACGCTCTTCCGCAACTTCAACGAGAGCTGATGAAAGCTTCTCAGGTACGCCGATTTTTGTTAGTGCTTCCACTCCTTCCTTTACAGCTTTCTCGAACGCCTCATACAAACCATACTCCTTCTCCATAACTACTCCAGCTTTTTCATAGATTTCCTCTGGTGGCAACCCGGTTTTTTCGGCAACACTTCGAAGTAAAGCTTCAGCTTTTCTCTCCTTTTTCCAAGACATAATCTTCTCAATCTTTTCTCTTTTTGTGACTCTTCTGAGGGATACGTCTATGTGACTTTTTTCTACATTAACCCGCAGAACTTTAAGAACAACCTTTTGTCCTTCCCGAACAAAGTCGCGAATATTCCGAATCCAAGAGGAAGAGATTTCAGAAATGTGCAATAACCCTTTTTTATCATATTCATCTAGCTCTACATAGGCGCCATAATCCATAACATTCTCCACAGTTGCCATTACTAAATCGCCGACTTCAGGCCATTCCTGTTTGTTAAACGCCAAGACAGCATTCATCCCTATTCAAAGACTGCAACGATCTCACCCTTAATTATCGCCCTTCCACCTGAAGGCTCTGCAAGTTCAGCTCCGCAAACGTTACAATTTACCTTGTTTACGGCGTTGCTGAAAACAACCTGTTCGTTGCCACAGTTTGGACATTTCACTCTTAGAAATCGGCTTCTCGGTCTTGGAATAAGTTCTTCCCAGTCAGACATGATGTCAACCTCAATCTTATGAAATAATTAATTTCCTTAATCGTATACCATCTTTATGTCTTGTGTAACCACAAACTTTGCATTTCAGCTTTAAAGTTTGTTTTTTAGTTGTTTTGGCAAATTCCTTTTGAAGGGGGAATTTTTGCCCACCATACCCTTTTTTTTCCCGTCGATGGTGGCGCTCACCTTTAGCTAAAGCTCTCCGTTTGCCAGGCTTGTACAGAGTAACTGCGTGAATTTCATGTTTTCTACATCTTGGACAATACGTTCTAATTTCTTTGGGAACGTTCACTTTAATCACGACCAGCTTTGCATAAAGAAAACACACTCGCTCTTATAGTTTTTCACAGAACAGCTAAACTTCCACCCTTTCAGCCAAACCCTGTTTTATTAAAATCTCAGAGTTCTCAACTGGTAAAGACGCAACATCTTCAACCTTAAAAGGTCCATAAGTTTCCATGTCTGCTCCGATAATTGCAGGAACATTTTTTAGAAACCGTAGAATAGCCTTCTTAGGCTTCTGCTCAACATTTACCTCTGATACATAGCCACGAAGAATGTTCTTGGCGAAACGTTGATATGCCTCATAAAAAGGTAAAACACCAGTACAGATTTTTCTCTCTTCCATTGTCAAAAAATCTGCAGAAACCTTTTCACCCCTAGCTACTTTCCTAACTAATTTTCTATAACGTGCCTGAACTAATTTTTGAACCATTAATTTAACGTTGGTCATCTCGTTTTTAAGAAGCCGAGCCTTCACGGTTCTCTTATCAAGCATCCGGCCTTCCTCACTAATCCTTCTGAAGTAAGAAGTAATTTGAGAGTAAAAATCCGAGGAAGTCTTTTGAAGTTCGATATTTTCAAGTTCACGTTTCCACGCTTCATATAATTTATTATACATTTTTACTCCAGCACCTCAGCTCTATCTTTGCAGACGAGCAGCATGGCTGCTGCCATGGGCAATTCAATCCTCTGTTTTTTGTAAGGACCAAACACTTCGTCACCAACTCTAAACTCTGGTGCATCAGAGACCATAACAGTCACATCACCAGTTTTAAAAGCTACTGCACTTTTGAATGGGTCGAAATCATCTATAGCTGAAAGTTGAAACTCAATCTTCTTTAAGCCAGTTTTGCCATGCAAAGTGCCAGCTAACCTAATTAAACGATGGATATCCGTTGTGACAACAGTGTCTATTCTTGCTGATTGTAGTTTTACACTACGCTCGGCTATTTTTTTCCAACTTTCAAAACCGACTCCTCTGACAGCACTCCATGTTCCTCTGTTTGACCAATTTTTTAAAATCATACTCTTATTCCGCAATATCGTTTCTGCAATCTTTTTCTTTATCCCGATTTCCCTAAGATTCTCTTCTTGGGCATCAAGAATGAAGTTTTGCATACCAGATGCCAGACGCTTACGCCAACCAAATCTGTTCAGGTATGAACGTTGAGAAGACTTTGCTTCCATCATACTCTTCTTATTTAGCCCATGAAGAAACACGTCTAAACCTAATCCGGAAACATAATCAACAATTTCTTTCCGTGCGACAGCGTCGAGTGTCCTTACTGCTTCGTTTTCAACGTGAACATGGTAGCCACGGTGCCCAGAGAAGAACACGTGTATCTCCTTTTCGGAAAATCCAAAATCCCGTGTTAACATATCCAGAAGCTTCACAGTCTCCGTTTTAGCAGAATCTAAACAAACCTCGCATGGCCACGTGCTCACTTCAAACTTTTCTCCGCTACAGACAGGGCACTTGCGTGGAGTAAATCCTTTCCCTTTTAACCTACAAACACCACAAACCCAATTATCGTGAACCTTATCACAAGAGGTTGGGATATGATCAGCATCAATATCGAAAACTAAATCTGCACCCAACCAACCCTTCCTATCCATATCAGCCTCAGGATCCTCATAATAAGCACATGAATAATAAGCATCCGACGGAACTGAACTTTGCAGAAACTCTTTCAGTTGATAACTATTTTTAAAACTTTTATGACGAAGCATCCAACCTTCAAACGAAGCAAAACCGAATTCGAGCCTATCAATCATTAAAAGAGAAGTGTTTAAGGAATAATTCCGCATGTAGTACTCACGAAACATCCTCTGAACAAAAGTAACGGATTTCAAGTTCACCTAGCTCTAAATTACAGCAAAGAATAAAAAACGTTTCGTTCCATAACAAACGTTGGTTCCGTCTTGTCCTCAAGAAAGGCAGCTACTTAAAAACATGTAACGATAAACAATGGATTCATGTTTGATCATTGTTTAACATAAGATTAAAATGTCACAGCTTAAGAGTTTAGAGAAGTATGCCAACACAGTGTTTAGCGATTATTCCCGCCTTTAATGAAGAAAAAAGTATAGCAGCTATTGTTCAAGAAACAAAGAAGCATGTAAATGAAGTTCTCGTAGTTGATGATCATTCTACAGATAACACGGCAAAGATAGCACGAGTTCACGGAGCAACAGTCATTTGTCACTCTAGAAACAAGGGTGTAGGTGCCGCTATGAAAACAGGGATATCTTACGCCAAAAAATTAAAGCCGAATATTGTCATAACGATCGATGCCGATGGACAGCATAGACCAGAAGAGATACCGCACCTTATACAACCAATTGTCGTTGACGATGCGGACCTAGTGTTAGGATCACGTTTTCTAAATGAACAACTATCTAACTCCTCACTGATAAAAAAAATCGGAAATAAACTTGTAACGTTCATAACAAGCTTTCTGGCAGGAGTAAAGTTGACAGATACACAAACTGGCTTTAGAGCTTTTAACAGGAAGGCTCTTTTGTCGCTAGACCTTGTTTCAGATTTTACATACACTCAAGAAATGATTCTCATTCTCTGCTACAAAGGGTTTCGTTGCACTGAAGTGCCTATTCAAATTCACCCCCGAAAATATGGAAAATCCAAAGTTGTCTCAAAAATTGGCGCATATGCTCTAAGAACCTTAATAATAATTCTTTCCACACACCTGCGATTAAAGACTTACAGGTGAAATTATAGAATGAATATTCTTTGGATTATGACAAACATCTGGACAATAGCACTTGCCTTATTCTTGACAATCTATTTTGGATATTTTCTTTTGGTCTTTGTCCTAGCGAAAATTAAGGGAAAACAACCTAAGAAAATCGAAGAGTTCACACCTTTCATATCCATTCTCATTCCCTGTTATAATGTGGGTTCAGTAATTGATTACAAGATCAAAAATACCTTAGGCATTGATTATCCGAAACATAAATTTGAGATTATAGCGGTTGAATCTGGCTCCACTGATGATACATCTTTAAAACTTTTACGGTATGCGGAACAGAAAAAACTCAAACTGATTAGACAACTCAAAAGGTTAGGTAAGTCATCAGCGATTAATAAGGGTCTTGAAGAATGTAGAGGAAAAATCATAGTATTGACGGATGCAGATGCGAAGGTGGAGAAAAAGGCCGTACGTGAACTTGTAAAGAATTTTGCTGATCCAGAAGTTGGGGCTGTAGTAGCAGATGTAGAAATTGTTT
>DAOVFL010000033.1 GCA_030672945.1 Candidatus Bathyarchaeota archaeon
CGAACCCAGATTATTTGGCCACCTACCTTGCGGTATTCATCTGTAAACGTTCTAAGGCGGGGCATCATTCGTCTTATCTTATTGTACGTGATATTCCACTCGGAACGCTCGAACTTCTCACTACAACAAAGGTTTGTTGGATCGATTACAAGAAGTAGATATAACCCAACGGTTGTGTTGATAACCTGTTCTTCGATTTTGGACATTTTACTCATATACACCTTCTTGAAATATATGAAATCAATAACAATGAGGTCACTTTGATATTTTCTAAAATGTGGAAGCATTTAAACCTTAGATATCATAAAAATAACTAAACTGAGTGAAAATGAATGGCAATAAGTGTTTGCCATCCATTGAAGTCCCACTGAACTTTATTGGTCAACATTGGGAGATCTGTTTGATTTTGCGTTTTGAGGGTTCCAGTTAGAAATCGGGGCAAAGAATTAAAAGAAGGTCTACATATTTACTCTACGGTGTAAAGCATGAGGGACCGCGTTCTCACATCATAAAAGCAAAACATTTAATAGACCTCAAACCAGTTCAGAAGATTTCAAGATGTTTTTAAGAGAGATAGAGCGAAAATGGCAAGAAGCATGGGAAAAGGCAGGGATTTTTGAAGCGAATCCAGACTCCTGCAAGGAAAAGTTCTTTGTTACTTTTCCCTACCCGTATATGAATGGTCCACTGCATGTAGGCCATGCTTTCACAGCTTCACGAGTAGATGCATACGCACGATTTAAACGGATGCAAGGCTACAATGTGTTGTTCCCATGGGCGTGGCACTGGACAGGCCAGCCGCTGACAGGAGCAAGTCAACGTGTTGCTAAAGGAGACGAGGCATTCATAAGAGTTTTAAGAGAAGTCGACGGTGTTCCGGAAGAAGAACTGAGGAAATTTGTTGATCCAAACTATATGGCGACATACTATACAAACGAAAGCAGAATCGCTGCAAAGCGAGCAGGTTTCTCAGTTGATTGGAGAAGAGAATTCAACACCATAATGCCAACCTTCCGAAAATTCGTTGAATGGCAATATAACAGCCTTAGGGCCAAGGGCTATGTCACAAAAGGAACCCATCCTGTAGTGTGGTGTCCAAAATGCAAAAGTCCAACAGGAGATCATGACCGCCAAGAAGGAGAAGGCGTTACACCGGAAGAGTATACACTGATAAAATTCAAATTGGAAGAGGACGCATATCTGCCAGCAGCCACGCTCCGACCGGAAACAATCTATGGAGTAACAAACATTTGGATAAATCCAGACGCGACTTATGTAGAGGCAAGAGTGAACGATGAAATATGGATAACAAGCGAAAAAGCAGCTGAAAAACTGAAAGAACAAGGAAAAACCGTGAAAATAAAGCGGAAACTAAAGGGAAGAGAACTGGTGGGAAAAAACTTTGAAAATCCTGTAGCTAAAGAAAAACTGCCCATTTTGCCAGGATGGTTCGTTGATCCAAAACATGCCACAGGAATAGTTTACAGCGTTCCTGCCCATGCACCCTACGATTGGTTAGCGTTAAAAGACTTACAGGAGAAACCTGAAACCTTACGGGAGTTCGGTCTAGATCCGGAAAACGTTAAGAAGATAAAGCCAATTTCGATGATCAAAGTTGAAGGTTTCAGTGAGTACCCAGCCATCGAAATCGTTAAAGAATTAGATGTGAAAGACCAATATGACTCAAAGGCTGAAGAAGCAACAAAAATTATTTACAAAAAGGAGTTCCACAGTGGAGTTCTAAAAGAAAACTGTATGGAATACTCTGGAAAAACGGTTCAAAACGTTAAAGAAATCCTAATAGAGGATTTCAGAAGACGAGGAATCGCTGACTTCATGTATGACTTACCACAGCCAGTTGTTTGCCGATGTCTAACGCCATGTATAGTTAAGGTTCTACAAGACCAATGGTTCTTAAAATATTCAGATCCAGAATGGAAGGAAAAAGTGAGAGAAGCACTCAGCAGAATGAAAATCTATCCGAAAACAGCAACCCAATGGTTTTTAGCGGTAATTGACTGGCTGAAAGAGTGGGCATGTGCAAGAAGAACAGGGCTTGGAACACCCTTACCATGGTGTCCAGGATGGATAATAGAAACATTAAGCGACTCTACGATTTACATGGCATTCTACACAATAAACAAGCAGATAAGGCGACATGATATAAAGCCGAAGATGCTGACAAAAGAAGTGTTCAACTACATTTTTTATGGAAAGGGAATCATAGAAAAAATAGCCTTAAAGTCAGGAATAGATACTAAAATATTGGAGGAAATGAGAAAGGAATTTTCATATTGGTACCCAGTGGACTTAAGAGTGTCAGCTAAAGAACTTGTTCCGAACCACTTAACATTTTTCATATTTCAACACACGGCATTATTTCCACCTGAACATTGGCCGAAAGCGATTGGAGTAAACGGTATGTTGATGATTAAAGGAAAACAGATGCACAAGTCAAAAGGAAACTTCGTACCGACCAAAACGGTAATTGAGGAGTATGGTGCAGATGCCATGAGATGCGCACTAATATTAAGTTCAGAAGGCATGGACGATCCAGACTGGAGAAACGAGAATGCCAGAGACGTAAAAAACAAACTTGTATCATTCTATAACTTCACACAAACCATAAATGAAAACGCGAAAAGCGATGAAATTGGACATTTAGAAAAATGGTTAATGAGTAAACTGCAACATCGCATAATCGAAGTGACAGAAAATCTTGAAGAGATGAAGATGAGAACAGCCTTAGAAATAGCCTTGTTTGAGATATGGAACGATTTCCGCTGGTACATGAACAGAAGAGGAGGAGAAGACACAAAAATCCTAAAAGATACCTTGAAAATATGGGTGAAGCTGCTTGCGCCATTCGCACCTCACATATGTGAGGAAATATGGGATGGAATGAAAGAGAAACCCTTCATCTCATTAGCGGAATGGCCAAAGGCAAATGAAGAATCCATAAATGCGCAGGCTGAGGGAAATGAGAGCCTAATAAAGGAAGTTATTGAAGACACACTGAACATTCTGAAAGCAACAAAGATCACTCCACAAAAAATATGCTATTACACGGCTTCGCAGTGGAAATGGAAAATTTACATGAAGATATTGGAAAAATCAAGGAAAGGAGAAGTCAAGCTGAATGAAATTATGAGAGAATTAGCTGCAGAAGAGGATTTAAGAGGTAAACTCAAGGAGGCTGCAAAATTCACATCAAAAGTAGTGCAAGAAGTAGGCAGAACACCTGAGAAAAGAAGAGAAACCCTATTGAAAATTGGGATTTTAAAAGAAAAAGAGGTAATTGATGATGCAAAGGGGTTTCTGGCGGATAAATTTAAGGCATGCATAATAGTCTTCAGTGAGGATGCCAGGGATAAATATGATCCTAAACTAAAGGCTAAACTATCTGTACCGTTTCGACCAGCAATTTACATCGAGTAAAACAACATCAAATGAACTTATTCATTAAATTTAATGTGTGAGGAGTAATCCGGATATGATAGTTCCTTCGTCCACGACTTGTTGTTGTAACATAGAAGTCACCTTCTTCACGAAGCCTACTTCCATAAAATAGAGCTAGAACCGTACGACAAATGTTTAAAGTAGTTAATTTCTCACTTTCAACCTTCTTCTGAATTTCATCACATAAAATTCTAGGATTAATTGTGTAGATAGTCGTAGAGCCGTGCCCCACCCTCATGTAATGCATTTCCATCTCTTTCATTATGTGCTGGGCAATGTCATAGTAAGGTGATTTATGATATTTAATAAGCCGTATGTAATTCACTAAAGGTATGGGAATCTCACCAAGTCTGATTTCAGACATTCACGATCGCCCTCCCCAACTTTAATATAAATAACTACTACCTTAAAAAAGTTTAAGAACAAATGTTCCATAAAACTCTTTCAAAACTCATAATCCAAACCTTCATGGATAAAATGATAATCAGAAATAATACACGAAAATAACGGGTCCGTGGCGCAGTTTGGATAGTATAATCCCAGAAAGCGCGTCGGCCTTCTAAGGCTATCTGAGGAAAGCCGAAGATCCTGGGTTCAAATCCCCGCGGACCCGCCACTTACGTTCAGTTCGCGAGTGGAAATTATGAATTAGTAAAGACCTAACCAATACATTAACAACATTTCTAAACAACCTAGCACGCGCTTTCTCAAATACTACTGCTCTTGGAACGATTTCTAATTCCTTTTCAGATGGGTTGTATCGAAAACCGTTAGCTATGTATATTGATTGCTCACCTCTGAGGATTCTTAGGCCTTGGAGAGATTTCCAAATTTGAAACCATATGTTTTCCGTAATAGAATTGGGCATTTTTATGGGATTTCATCGCGAATTTGCTGGCGCGCGCGGCATGCCTTTATACAAGGCAAGGAATAGTTGTAAACTCTGGGAACGATCTCATGGATGCTGTTGTAGTCGACATTGACGATACGATAGTGAGCACGGACCGTAGGAGACATGTTGCATGGTGCAAGGTTTTGGGAAGAGAGATTCCTTTTCAGGATGTGGAGTCTTCAAGTTCAGAAGAGATTCTCAGGAAATATGCTGTTTCCGACAGGAAAATTTGGAAGAGATTTTGGATGTTAGTCCTCTGCGTTGATGAGAGTGGGATCGCTCTATTAGAATTTGACGAGCCCATTCCTCATGCCGTGGAAATCCTCAAGAAATGGAGCAGAAAGTTCAAGTTGATCTATTTGACTGCCCGAACGGAAAACATGAGGCAACTTACACTGCACGAGCTAAGAAAATTCGGATATCCAACAAATGATACCGAACTGAAGATGTTTACGCTTGATGACTGGATGGACTATTCCTCAATATCTTCAGTTGTGAAGACTAGATCTAAGATATTCGCTGAAATACTAGACCGCTGTAACGTGATTCGCGTCATAGACGACTACCCAGGCTTCTTTGTAGCCTATAGAGATCATTCCGTTCCAGACAGAATTGGTCTCCTTAGGGAGAAAAGATTCTCACGAGAACAGTATCTTTCCAACGGAGCTACTAGAGTCATTGAAGGTTGGGAACAACTTGCCGATGTAAGATAGGAAAGGTGGCCGAGAAGAGATGCAGTTGGAGGAGATGAAGAAGGAAATTGAAGAACTTGTTCTGGAAAAAGGTTTCTATAACAAGCCTGAGGATGCTCCTAAGAAGCTGCTTTTCACCTTCATCGAGCTTGGTGAAGCAAGTGACGCTTGGAAGAAAGGTAGACGTGAAGAAGAGATAGCTGAGGAGTTGATTGATGTAATATTCTATGTTTCGGATGCAAGTCGACTAGCATGTCCGTCGATTAACATGGACGATATGTTTCAGAAAAAACTAGAGAAGAACAAAAGCAGTGAATATCAATACGGTGAGGGACATAGATTGGATCATGAGGAGTAAATGTCATCTATATGAGCGTAAATGTTGAAGTTGCAAGAGTTCTCTACGAGATTGCAGAGCTCGAGCATCAAAGGAGAGTTCTGCAAGAGCAGAGTGTGCGCGCCAGATAAAAATATGGTCAGATACTCTGTGGAAATGATAAAAAACAGCAAACTTGAGGAATTGTGGAGTGGGCTGCAAAAATCCAGATCAAAAGGGGGAATAAGGTCTGTTGGAAAGAAGATTGCATCCCTTTATTTGAGAGATCTTGTGACGATTCTAGGTCTTGAACAAGAAGTTTCCAATAACCACCAAATCTTTCTTCAACCAATAGACACATAGGTTAGGCAAATAGCTATGAAAATCGGAATATGGGAATTCAAAAACGAAATGAAACTAAGGAGGATGATTGTAGAGAGATGTGGGCGAGTAAGTCAATCGGTAATTATTATTAAGCGTTCAATTGAATTTTTGTAAAATGTATGCACTTGAAGAGTTGTCCTTAACACGTTAGTTAGTCTTTATTCTTATTTCCTTCTAGTCTATCCAGTTTCGATTGGAGTGGTGACAGTGTTATCCCGTCAGATCTCAACACAGCAAGAAGTTAGAATGCTCTCGATAAAACTACTTATAAGGGGTTTCCGAAACAGTTAGAAGGATTAGAGACTAAGATAGGATGAATAACATTTGGCTCAACGAGATGAACAGTACAAGTCTTTCTCACGATACTTTGTTTTCACCGAGAATGAATTGATTTCCCTCATTATTTGTATAGTATTGGATGTTAGCGAATATATGATCGCCGTTCTGCTTCTTCCTGTAGTAGGTGATCTTCTTGATCTAATTGGAATTGTCGCTTGCTTTGTCATGTTCCGCTGGGTAGGAGTCGTATCCTTGTTTGAGCTAATCCCAGGTGCAGATATTTTTCCTATTTTCATCATCACATGGTTGATATGGTATTTTTTCAAAAAAGCTAGGAAAAAATAGTGTTTGCACATTCAAGCTTCATGAGATATCTCTTCTGTTCTGCGCGCAATCATATGAGAAAGGAAAAATATATGAATCAGTGTGGACAATACGATTGCTGGAAATGTAGGTGATGTAATGAATAACCGTGGTGTAGAGCCGGATATTGAGTTCTCTTTCAGTAAGCGGAAGATCGGTTTGATTATGCTCTGTGTTGTATTAATAATATTCGCTGTAATAATCCCTCTTACAATGGTTGTAAACGTTGGGGTTGGACATGCAGTAATACTCATTGATCCTATTACTAGATCAATAAGTGATCCAATACTTGGACCGACATATGCGTTTAAGGCACCTTGGGTCGGTGCTGTTGATGTGTACCATGCTACAGATTCGTACGAAGATACGATTCCGTGTTTTTCTTCTGATCAGCTTGAGATGCAGATTGTGGTCTTATTGAGATGGTCACTTGATCCCAATAAGATAAGAGATCTTTATAGTAATTATCCAAATATGAACTATAAGGGGACGGCTATCGAGAGTATTCTGGAGGAAACCATGCGGTTGGTGACCAAGGACCACACTGCTCTGGAAACAATAGAGTTAAGAGAAGTTGTGAGAAATGAGATAGAAACAAATGTGCTTGAGGAATTGCATGCTGAATCATCGTTAGTGGAAGCGTTGATGGGCGTAGAGTTTGATTTGAAGAATATCGGTTATCCAGAGAAATACACTTCTTCAATAGAGGATAAGCTTGTAGCTCAACAACAGAAGATCCAAGCAGACTTCGATAGAGAAAAAATCTTAATATTGGCAAATGCAACAGCCCAAGAGCTAATTATCACAGCATTAGGTGAAGCGGAAGCTAAAGTTATAGAGGCTAACGCGACGAGACAAGCGATCGAAATGGTCCTAGAATCGGTTGGCCAAAGTGGAAACGAGACGAGAATCGCAGAGCTTTACCTCTGGGTTGAAGCACTACAACGAATTGCTCCAGATGTGGAGATACTGATAGTTGGAACAGACGGAATCCCAGTGTTAATCCCAACGAACTCAACAACACGCTAGAAGAACAGACACACAAGGGAAAGTATAAGAAAATTGTGAGACTGATGAGTTTGCGTTCAAACATGCTACTATTTTCTTTCCAAAAGCCAAGATGTTTATCCTGACGCGAGTTTGTTGTAGGCTAAGTATCTAACACACTTGAAGAAGAAACCGTTACGGTTTTAGTTTTCCGCTTCAGATTGCGAGAAAGGCCATTTAGGCTCAACCGTTATAACGGTCCCCTATATTATACCCCTTCCCTGCGCTTAATACGCATTAAACGCAACTTTCCCATAAAAAATCGTGCATCAGTATAGGAAAGAGTAAATCGGCGAAAACATACCTACTTCAAAATCCAAGTGTGCATCAATAAAAAAGAGGGCCTTGCCCTCGGAGGCTACTCTTCCTCAGCCTATTATCAAGATATTCCGTTGAATGCGTTCATGTTAAGTAAATCTTTTTCTTGTAAGATGTGTAATTAAAGATAGAGGAATAATGTAGTTGATTCTGTTGCTCTGGTGAAGTATGAGGGTGATGTTAGGAAGGCTCTTGAAGAGGTATTGAGCTGTTAGGTGGCTTCAGGGTCATGAAGTTCAAAACAGAGAAGATCCGTTATCTGGTAGAAGCAGAAAAATATGGGCTTTGCACCTCAAACCTAAGGGTTTTAGGAGAAAGCATTAAGTATACAATAGTAAAGTTCAAACCACCCTCTGTGGAGGAAAAGGTAGGTCAATTTATCTAGAAGATAGCTAAGTTCTCCGTGTACCAAGAGGATTCTTCTCTTCGGATCGAACCCTAACACTTCTTGCCTCTTCAAAAACCTCAGTAACTGATCCCTTTTCTTTGAAGGAATGATATGGTTTTCAGGAGAATTCGAAATAGATACTATGCACGTTACACTACATAGTAGTGAATAACTTTTTCCATTCGTTTGGGCAGATCATATTT
>DAOVFL010000012.1 GCA_030672945.1 Candidatus Bathyarchaeota archaeon
TTAGAAAAAGTGGCTTCTATCTGGCCAAAAGGTTACTTAAGGAATTGAACGAAATCTGTTTATCACATCAGACTTAACAGTATCCTCACTGCCCATCATTACTTCTTTCATTGCAGCCTGTCCGGCAAAATGGTCGATACTCTCAGCAAATTTATCCAACCATTTCATATGGCATACTCTCTGATATTTCGGAGGACTCGTTAGTCTGCAGCATACTTGAAACTTTGCCGGTATTGAACCCGACATTCGGGGCTTTCATTTTCACGTTTTTAAACTAAAAGGTAGAGGAGTATTGCTACTCCAAGGGAAAACATCAGAGAAGGTATAAAGTATTTGTAGAGTTTGTCTAATGAGCATTTGAAGTAGTCGGCTGTTAAGACTAGGCAGAGATGAGTTGGTGCAATTATGTATCCAAGATAACTACTTGCATAAAGTAAAGCGGCGTTCTTAGAAGTGAAATTTAACACCCCCTCTAACATGGAGTAACTTATTGCTACTCCAGCCAGTGGAGAACCAGTGAAAAAGGCTAGAACTGCTGGAATAACTGCCAACAATAGAAGATTATTGACGCTTCCGTTAACCAAGAATTCTCCGAAAATTTCAGAGAAACCTGTTGCTTTTACCACGTCCTGTAGCAAGAAGGCACCGTAAGCTGCAAGCGTGATTCCATAGGTTGCCCAATTAATGAAGGGGTTCATACAGATTTTGAGGCTTGGTTTAGCGATTACAAGGAGAGCTGCGACTCCTACAAACGCTGCTATGGAAACATCAACACCTAACCCAACAACCGCTATTATTGTTGCTAAAATCGGCGAGAACGTAATTGTAAAACGTTTCAGCTCTGAACCTAAGCTTGTTCCAGAGTTCTCCATTTTTACTGATTTAGGGCATTTCCATAAACCGATAAGGTATCCGATCACAACCATGGAGATGACAACTGGAATTTGACGTAAAATAATAGAGGTTACAGTTAACCCTGTAAGCATCGCTGTAAGTATAAGGACTTGACTTATAGGATAAACTGGAAATATTGTATGTCTAAACCATACGTTTACGTAGGTTTTCCTGTCGGCTTCTAATCCGAGTTTATCTGTCTCAGCTTCTACAAGCGGTGCTGACATCAATGCTCCACCCGCGACTGGAAGAAGTCCTACAATCGCTGGAAGTATACTGACTACAAGCTTCGAATTGTTAATTATTTTACTTAGGCTTTCACTTAAATCGTTAATAACCTTGGTTTCCTTGTAAAGTTGACTCATCACCATTATTCCAAAGGTTGCAGACACAACTGATATCATACGCATATCAACAGAAGTTTCATAGATCATCATTGGAATTCCTTGCCAATCAAGTGAAAGTAAAGCTAGAAGTAAAGCTGCTAAGTTCAAGGTGATTCCCAGATTCACATGCTTGTATATCATTACTCCAAGAAAACAAAACGAAACAATAATCGCAGTCAGAGGGTCAACGAATCCCAAGTACTAATCTTCCTCGCAATCATTCAATTTAGAGAAATCAAAATGTGTAGGCCGACTCTTAATCCTTTCCATCCTCTAAGAAAATTTAAACATGAGTGCGGTTTGAAAAAACCTTTCATCTAAGGTCCAACTCAAGGTATGGAGACAGAACAGTCTTAACTGGACGCAATTTGCATGATCCTTATGCGTTGCGATTATAAAGTGGTTAATCCTTTGCGACTTGAGAAAACAATATAAAGAATAGACGGACTGATGAGTGAAAGCTACGACTGCTAACTTCATGAGAAAAGACTTGGCAGACACCGAAAACATAATATTCTAATTGCCTACTTGCCAAACCTTAAGAGAGAATCTGCGTGCTGCTTTGTCACTCATTAATGATTATTGATGGATTTTACTGGATCTCTTGGAAAAGGTTATGATCCTCCTTTTCTATTTGCTATTTAGGTTTGGAGTAGTTGCCCCGAAGAATAGGATATGTCTGTCCCCGTTGCGGTGCTGTTCATACTGTTGAGGATTACCAGAGCAGTCTTTTCTGCAGAGAATGTGGAAGCTTCCTTAGAAAAAAATATGTTGTTGTCAAAAAACCCTCAAGGTACGTTCATGAAAAAGGCAAATCCAAGTTTGAAAGGTTCTTTCCTTACAGTGATTTTCGTCCTTTTCAACGTGAAGCAATAGACTTCGCATTCAACGTTATTAAGGACAGGAAGATCGGTTTGCTTTCGTCTCCATGTGGCACTGGAAAATCCATTTCCGTTTTGACAGCGTTTTTCATGGCTAAAGAGGTGAATGATTCTGTTGGACGGCTTTTTGCGCTGACTAGAACTCGGAATCAGCTTGAAATCTACTGCAGGGAGCTTAAGAGAATCAAAGAATGTTCAGGTGTTAATTTTGTTGCATCTATTTTCAAGAGCAAGAAAGAGATGTGTCCCTATGTACAGGAGAATGCGAGACTTAGGAACATAAATTACCGTGCTTTCCTCCAATACTGCAGAAACTTGAAGGATGGAACATACGGAAAGACATGCAAATATTATGAAAGGACTTACAGTGGACGGAAGCTCAAGTTGCGCGCTTACAATGTTGTTGACAAAATCAAGAAAGTCAGTCCTTTGCTTCCGGATGAGGTGTATAAGATAAGTGTTGGTGCTGGTCTTTGTCCTTACGAGGTTACTAATGTTCTCGCCAAGTATGCTGATGTTCTTGTTGGCAACTACAATTATATTTTAGTTGATTCTATTAGAAATTCAATTTTTGGAAGAGCTGGAATAAAGGTTAAAGATGTAAACTGCATTTTCGATGAGGCTCACAGCTTACCATATTATGCTGCTGGCATTCTTTCAGATGAGCTTTCTTCAATATCTGTTGAGAGAGCCCAAAGAGAGGTTGATACTTTCGGTGTTGATGATTCAGGATTCTTAAAGGCTTTGTATGATGTGATGGTAAAGCTTGGTGGAGAAGTGCATAGAGACTTCGGCTTTGATGTAGAGCATGTTATAAGAACACATGAAATAGTCGCACCATTGCTGGAACAGTTGAGAGTTAATACTGATGAGCTTATTGAAATCGTTTCTGAGCTTTCAGAACTGGGCGAGAGTATTCGATATAAACGGGCTGAGGCTGGTAGAAATCCGATTTCCTATCTGTCAAGATGCGCAACTTTTCTTGCAGACTGGATCCATACGAGCGGGTCAAGTTATGCACGATACTTGAAAGTTAAGGCTTATTGGGATAACGAACAGCGTATAAGACTTGGAATCCGCTGTCTTGATCCTGCTTTAACGTCAGGAGTTATCAACGAGCTTCGTTCGGCGGTGCTTATGTCCGGGACGCTTTGGCATACTAATTACTATGTTGATGTTCTAGGAATCAAACAGGGTCGATGTGAAAACATTGAACTCCCAAGTCCTTTTCCACGTGAAAACAGGCTTATCGTTGTGGATATGTCTGTTACGACAAAATTTGAGAACCGCAGTGAAGCTCAGTGGAAACGAATTGCTAATCATCTGGAGAGGATAATCGAGCAGATTAATGGTAGACTTGCCATTTACTTCCCGTCATACGCGATAATGCACGAAGTTGTTAAATCTGTAAATATTGATATGCCTTTAATTCTTGAGAAGAGGCACACCAAGATTGTTGATATCCTTCGATTCTTGAAGTCTCATACGAGATGTGTTGTTTTCGGAGTCGCCCGAGGCAAAATAAGTGAGGGTGTTGACATGTCTGTGAATGGTAGATCCTTGCTTTCCGCTGTAATAACTGTTGGATTGCCTTATCCTAAGCGAACTGAACTACAGATGGCTCTAACTAGATATTTTAGAGAGAAATTTGGTGATAAAGCGAGGGAGTACGCGAGCAGTATTCCTTGTTTGAATGCTTTGGCTCAGTCTGCTGGAAGGTTGTTGCGTAGTTCTGAAGATAAGGGAATAATAGTGATGATGGATAAGCGTGCGGCTGGAAGGTTTAAGGAGAGATTTCCTAAGGACTGGAGAGAGGACATGAAAGTCTATTATGACATTGAGAAACTCTTAGAGAGAATTGAAAACTTCATGACTGAAGACGCAGAGTATTCGGAAAGTAAAATCAGAATCTAAAAGTAGAACTTACAGCCAGTGTGATCATTGGCTGGTATAAGACCATAAAAGTACTTCAGCCCTTTTCTAATTGCAATTCATAAAAAATTCATGAACTTTATTTGAGCAGGGATTTGACTGCTAAATATTTAGAATTCACAAGCAATTTATCTGTAACAGATGAAACATAAAAGAAGGTGCGTATGCATGCGCAGGTCAAAGCTGGAGTCGTACGAGGACATTCTAGGAGCTCTTGTGAATAACCCTTTAACCATTGATCACATAGCATATGAAATCAATGTAGATTGCACGATTCTGAGGAACCATTTAGACTTTTTGATAAAGAATGGTCTCGTGGAAGAACGAGGATTAGATAATAAAATGCTATATGCTATAACAGAGAAGGGTACAGTGGTGCTTAGAGCACTTAACTTCCAAAAATACCTTAAAAAAATCACGAATAAAATAAGAGTTATAGATGAAGCGATACAAGTCATACGCAAACTGGAGAAGAATAAACGGCAGAAAAAATCTGAGAACTGAAGAACCTGTTTTAGTAAGCACCAAGAAATTAACTGAGACTTAAGTCAGAACCCAGAGAAAATTTCTAAGTGGAGACGTTATATGCAACGCCTCACATTTCTATAAGGTCGATTATTCTTCAAAGTTATGTGGAAACCCTAAGCAGATATTACATGAATCTTAACTAGGTCCATGTTCATATACCCCTAGAAAATTGAAAACATCTTAAGAGAGCAACAGCTTACTATTACTCCATTGACCTAAAAGGATATTACCAAAATCTTTTAAAAAATGGAAGCTCTACTGAAAATAGAAGCGGCTGTAGTCTAGTTTGGTTAGGACGTCAGCCTGCCACGCTGAGGACCCGGGTTCAAATCCCGGCAGCCGCACCACAGGGCAAGCTGATCTTCTGGGAGACAGTTGTTTCCAAGTTTTCCTCCGACAAATGTTGTCTTACGGAAATCTGTGAGACATTACGGAATGCTTAAGAAACTCAGGATTATTAGAGAGAATTGCCAGCTCTTTTTGTAAGTCAAGGATTTTACGTTTAACCGATCATTAGTGGACTTGGCTGTATTCTACATTAGGGCAGACATTTGGAAGGATTCAACATAGGTGTTTACAGCCAAAAAGTATCTAATGTCGTAGAGAAGAGCCATGAAGCAGAACGGCTGATCTCTTTATAGCCGTGTAGGTTCTGGTCAGTAAATGTTTTAGTCCGATTTTTAATGAACACCAACTTTTTATGATCAATCTTCTTATTCTATTGTTAATGTCTGGCAAAAATTTTTTTGTGTGCCGTTACGAGAAAATGGGTTGGAATTATGAGGGCGTTAAACCTAAGCAGGGTATTAGAATAAATTCCATGAACGCGAAAAGAGACGATGATGTTACAAAAAGACTGCAATCATTAGGGATAAAGCTTGAAAAGATTCCCTTCCTTCAAAATGGTTATTGGATTCGTAGATCAGAATTTTCTGTAGGTGCAACATCAGAATACCTTCTAGGTTTATACTCCATTCAAAAGGCAGCTGCTCAAATTCCTGCGACATTATTCACAAAACTAAGCGACAAGTTCGTGCTGGATGCTTGTGCGGCTCCAGGAGGGAAAACCGTTCAACTGGCGAATTTAATGCAGAATATGGGTGTAATAGTGGCTTTAGACATAAAAAGGCGAAGATTAATTGCCTTATCAAACCATCTTGAACGGTGCCGCGTGGAAAATACGATAGTGTATCAGATGGATGCAAGAAAAGCTTCAGGGTTAAGAATGAAGTTTGACAGAATACTTTTAGATGTTCCATGCTCAGGAAATTTTGTGATAGACGAAGGATGGTTCAAAAAAAGGACATTGGAAGACGTGGAGAGAAACGCGAAACTTCAAAGAGAAATACTGATGGAAGCAGCCAAAGTCCTGAAGGATGACGGTGAAATAGTCTATGCAACATGTTCATTAGAGCCAGAGGAGAACGAACTAAACATTGACTGGGCAATAAAAGCATTGAATCTCAAAGTTAAAAAAATCAACTGTTATGGGGAGAAAGGCTTAACAAACATTTCAGGAATGCAACTGGATAATTCAATAGAGTTTTGTAGAAGAATCTGGCCTGGGCAGACCCAAGGGTTCTTCATTTGTAAACTCGTGAAACGTGCGTGCACAAGATGAGGTTTATAGAAGATTTTGTAAGCCGATTTCAGGTAAGAATTAGTCTAGACAAGAATCTAGTAGTAAAAAAACAGAATAGATATTTTCTGTTGATTGAGGATTTGAAGAGGTTAATCTCAGATGACTTCTTTTATGCAGGAACCTATATTGGAAAAACCAAAAAGGGAAAATTCTTTCCAGGTTTTAACCTGTTAAGAATGATTGCGAAAAAGAAAGCGAGCAAGATAGTCGTTGACAAGAAGACGGAATGGCTTTTCATTTGTGGAAGGGACATATTTAAACAAGGAATAATGCAAGTGACGGGTTCAAGAAGAAAGGGAGATTATACATTAATCATGAATCAGCATGGTGAATGCTTGGGCTTCGGTAAAATACTTTGCCATTTAGACGGAGTGAAAGATGGCGTTGTCATAAAGAACATTTCAGATGTAGGCGACTTCCTGAGAAGGGAGAAATAACATTTCAGACTACGCTTGACCCTTTATTATTTTTATCAAGTTTTCTATTTTCACGATCTTTTGCTCTCTTCTTTTCAAGTTTCGAATGACAACTGCTCCTTCCTTCATTTCTCTCTCTCCCACGATTATCGCGTAATCTATTTTTCTCCTATCGGCGTCCTCCAAAGCTTTACCCACTTTTCGCCCCATAACCTCAACCTCAACTGATATATCTGCACTTCTAAGCATCCGAGAAATCTTCAACTCTTCTTCCTTCAACTCTTCTTTAGTGGGAATAACCGCAACTGTTTTCTCTTCTTCCCTTTCTAGTGTAGTATTCTGTTTCTGCATTGCCAGCATTATCCTATCTATGCCATGGGCAACACCCACTGCAGGCGTAGGTTCACCTCCGAACAATTCAATAAGCTTATCGTATCTTCCACCGCCACCCAACGCTGTACTCACCTCTGGGGCGTACACCTCAAAAATCATTCCAGTGTAATACTCAAGTCCCCTAGCAAAACCAGCCTCAACAGTTACATCGATTTCCTCTTCACTATCCAAAACAAACTCAAGAATCTCGCGAAGGTTTCTCACAGCATCGACTGCCCTTTCATAGCCTTCCACATACCCTTCCATCTTATCAAGGACTTCTGAGACATTGCCACCCCTAACTTTCACCAGCCTTCGAAGAGTCTTCAAGCACTTCTCGGATACTGCTGCTTTTTCAACCAGCCTAAGAGCATCATCATAATGTTTCTTATCCATTAACTGCATAATTCCGTTTTGAACTTCATCTTCAACCTTTTCTTGACTTAAAATCTCCCTTAAAACCCCAACATGCCCAACCTTGAAAACAGATTTTTTCAATCCTGCAGCCTTCATCAAGCTGTTCGTTAACATTATTATTTCAGTGTCTGCCTCAGGCTTGATTGAACCCATCAGTTCATAATTCGACTGCCAAAACTCTCTGAAACGACCTTGTTGCGGTTCATCATACCGATAGAGACTTCCCACGCAAAACATCCGCAGAGGTTTAGGCTCGTTTCTTAAAACATTTGCAACAAGTCTTGCTATAGAAGCTGTAAACTCCGGTCGCAAAGCAACCTTGCGTCCACCTAAATCCTTGAAAGCATACATTCTGACGCGGATCTCTTCACCAGCTTTGGTAGCTAGAAGCTCATAAGACTCCAAGACAGGTGTAATTATTTCCCCATATCCGTAAAGTTGAGCTGTTCTCCTAGCCTTGCCTTCGATGTACTTCATAAACTTGGCTTCTTCTGGCAGAAAATCTCTCATTCCACGAACTCTTCTGAAAACTGGCACTTTGAATACCCCATTATTTTAGGTTTAAATGTGAAACTGAATAGTAAACTATTTCCCCTCTGCGGTTCATAACAGCCAAAACTAACTCTTTCTTAAGGCTCTGAGATTGCCTTAGAACATTGGTTAAATGCTCCAGTGAAACGGGTTGTCCCTCCTGTATGCTTAAAATTAAGTATTTAGCTGTATCTTCACCGTAGGCTCCACGCTCGTAGACTCGGAAATCAATGCCTATACCGAAACCGCTACGAACAACATACCCGCGACTTCTCAAATCACGATATGTCACATATTTTTCCCAAGTATTCTCGTCAACTATCTCATAGTGATGCAGAAGTCCTTGGAAGTCTACTGCTTCTTCCTTTTCATCCTCAACATTCAAAGCTCCTTTATCCAAGAGATACAGGGCTTCATAAAACGTAAGTAAAAGACCATCTTTTTCAGTTACACCGTAACCCCTTGAGGATAGTACATCCACACTCTGTTTTTCAGAAACTTTCACACCTTTTTCAACAAGCAGACCTCTGACCTGAAGTTCTGAACGGGCAACTGTCTTCTCATTACGTTTGCTCATACAAATCCTCAACTAGCATAAAATCATGTTCTACTTATAAATTGGCTTTAAACTCAACAAAATCTTTCCTTTGTAGAACGCCATTCTCACAAATGATGGCTGTTACACACTCTAATGGAGTTATGTCAAAGGCGGGATTCAAAACATTCACCCCTGGAAGAGTAATCCTCTCCGAACCAATATATGTAACCTCTTCTGGACGTCTTTCCTCAATAACAACATTTGCCGAGACCTGTGCCAAATCAAAGGTGGATTTGGGAGCTGCGACATAAAATGGGACATCATGCTCCTTAGCTAAAACCGCTATAGTGTACGTTCCGATCTTGTTGATTACTGCGTCTCTGACTATTATATCAGCTCCAACCATGACTCTGTTAACCAGCCCCTTATACATGATATACCCAACCATGTTATCAGTAACTAAGGTGACAGGTATGCCATCACGTTTAAGCTCATAGACCGTTAACCTTGCCCCTTGTAATTTAGGCCGCGTCTCAGTTGCAATAACCTTAATTTTTTTCCCTTGCTCCCAAGCCGCCCTTATTACACCTAAAGCTGTGCCATAATCAACTGTTGCCAAAGCACCAGCATTACAATGCGTCAAGATAACATCTCCATCATGAAGAAGTTCAGCCCCGTACTTACCTATCAATCGATTAGCTGCTGCATCCTCATCAGCAATTTTCTGAGCTTCTTCAACAACAAACACCGCCATGTCCTGATCTTCTTCAGAAAAGCTTCTCGCGCTGTTCAGAATCCTGTCTATCGCCCAGAAGAGATTAACAGCCGTCGGTCTTGTTCTCTTCAAAATCTCTCCTGCCTTCACTAACTCGTTGATTAATTCCCTTTTCTCCTTAGCTTCTGAATTGTAGGCCACCAAAGCTAAGGCGAAGGCTGCAGCTGCACCCAGAAGCGGTGCCCCCCTTATTTTCATAGTTTTTATCGCCTCAGCCACTTCAAGAACACTTTTCAACTTTAGAAAGACAGTTTCGTGAGGAAGTTTCGTCTGATCTAACGTCACAACTGTTCCATCACGCCACTCTATCGTCCTCATAATGTAACCTCAGTAAACCGTTTTATTCAGTAAATAGTATAAAACTTTGTTAAGAGTGAAAATTTAATGAAACGGAAGACATTGAAGGCTGTTCTTGAGGTTTTTGGACAAAGATATTCTGAAGTTTTAGGTATAACTCTGAAGGTTGGAGATGACGAGGAAATTTTCAAATGGTTTCTAGCGTCCACACTGTTTGGTGCACCCATAACTGAAACTTCAGTCATCAAAACCTACAATTGCTTTAAAAACCACGGCGTTCTAACACCTGAAAAAATTCTTAAAACAGGATGGGACGACCTAGTTAAAATTCTTGATGAGGGAGGTTATACACGCTACGATTTCAAGACTGCAGACAAACTTTTAGAAGTAGTGCGAAACCTCAATGAAAAATACTGCGGAAGCCTAGATCTTCTCCATAGAAAGGCTTACGATGCAAGGGACCTAGACAGTAGATTGAAGGATTTAGGAAGGGGCATAGGCGACGTGACTGTAAACATATTTCTAAGAGAACTACGTGATATCTGGGAAAAAGCTAAACCCCATCCAATAGGTCTAGTCACCTCCGCTGCTAAAAACCTTGGAATAGTAAAGGATGAAACTGCTGAAAATGCTTTAAAGCAGCTGAAGGCTTTCTGGGCTAAAAACAGAATTGCGGGGGAATCCTTCATTAGCTTTGAAACAGCACTATTCCGGTTGGGCAAAAATTTCTGTAGAAAGATGAAATGTGGTTCTTGCCCAGTTAAAAACGACTGTTTACATCCTAAGGTGCTTTAACGTAGGTTATAACTTCTACTGGGCACCCTTCACGAAGCTTTAACTTCTCCTTCCACTTATTTCCAACAGCTATGAGAAAGAAAATTCCTGAAATCTCAGCCTTCGCCTTATGAACTAAATTGACTAATGCGGCTTGGGTTTCTCCAGTCTTAATCATGTCATCCACGATTAAAACGCTGTCCTTTCTTTTAATATTATCTTTTGGAACATACAGTGTCATGGTCACTCCTGAATCTTTAAGCGCATAAGTCTCATCCAGAAAATCTTTAACTCCAACTTCCTTGTTTCTCTTCGCTATAACCAAGTTAACTCCAAGAGAGTCAGCTGTCATAGTAGCCAACGGAATCCCATCTACAGCCGCTGTTAAAATCTTCGTGACACGTTTCCCAGCAAAATTCGCGAGTGCATGGTTAGCTGCTTGCTTAAGGATGTTGAAGTCACCTATAATATCAGTGTTATCAAAGTATCCGTCTTCATTAAATTTTATTCTGCTCCGAAGCTCCCTTTCCAAACCAACAAGTTTCGTTAATACTTTCCAAAGCTGTTCAGCCCGTGCAGTATTCGGTAAAACGTGACCTTTTGCATATCTGCTTAGAACAGTTACTGGCAACCCAGTCTTAGACGACAACTCTCGATAAGTAATATTCTTCTTGTATTTTGCAGTTCTAAGCAAATCGATAGTCATTAAACGAAGCTTTAACTCTTCTGCATGTGTGCTCATAACCATCCCTTATACATCGACAAGTAAATCAGTAAAGTGTGTACCATCTATTATTGCATTACTAATATAAAATTAACTGATTATGAATTAAGCGCACGCATGGAAAATTGAATATTACTTTGTGAAGCCTTTTACTCAGATCCCACAGTGCTTTTCATTGGCATACATCAGGAGCATATTTACCGCGCGCGAGCCGATGTTGAAGTTGAGTTAGAGGAACCACACCCACTAAGGATTAGAGAAAGTTAAATGCTAGAAGAGGTAGAAAATGTAGTTAAAGAAGTGAAGAGAAACCTACAACCATATTGGAAGCGCATAAACACTTGAAGTATAACTTGTGGTGTAGAACTCAAATACTCCACTCGAAGCCTTGCTAATAGTCGAAGACCTCAACATCTTAATGTTCTAGGATGGTTGTGAAGGCTTTTAAGAGTTGAACCCTTTGAATATTTTGGGAAGGTTAAGGTTTTGCGGAAGGTAAGAGATGTAATGGTTACAAATGTAGTAACCGTTGACGCTGATGTGAATGTGAGGAAGGCGGTTGAACGAATGAATACCCATGAGGTAGGTTGCTTGGTCGTGCTGGAGAAAGGAAGTTTCGTGGGAATATTAACTGAGCGTGACGTTCTGAAGAGAGTCGTAGTTAAAACTCGAAATCTCGATGAGACACTTGTTGGAGATGTTATGTCTAAGCCTTTGGTAGTTGTGAAGCCTGAGGCAAGTTTGGAAGAAGCGGTTAAATTAATGTTTGAAAGAAGAATCAAGAAATTGCCAGTTGTAAAGAACAAGGAGCTTGTAGGCCTTATCACAATGACAGACATAGCGCGCATCCATCAGCAAATGGTCGAGTATATTAAGAGCCTTGCCGCGAAATATGATCTGCCCAAACGAATGGAAAAAGTTATTCACTACTATGTAGTGTAACGTGCATAGTATCTATTTCGAATTCTCCTGAAAACCATATCATTCCTTCAAAGAAAAGGGATCAGTTACTGAGGTTTTTGAAGAGGC
>DAOVFL010000075.1 GCA_030672945.1 Candidatus Bathyarchaeota archaeon
GGAGAAATCTGCGGGAGTCATGATTGGAACACTTGGAGGAGTCATAGTTGTTGGTTCAGGCATAACGATTGTTCTTGCGCCAATCGAATATACGTGAATTAGAGTAATTTTTCCATCAAATCTTTTAGCTATTTGAATGGCGATTTTCAAGGCTCTCAGCGAATGTTCAGAACCGTCTAACGGAACCAAAATCTTCTCAAACAAGGACATCAAACCCTCTGTGATTTCATTAGTGGTTTCAAGATATAACTTTTAAAGCCTGTTTGAAAAAAGAAAGTGAAAAAGGGAAGTCAGGTCTTTAGTTCATGAAGTCTATTGACGAATGTGCGGATTACACTTTGATAATTCGTCTTCAACGTGTCCAATTTCTTTCTTTGTTTAACCGCAATTATTGCTGCTATTAGACTTATTATCATTAGTATTAGCGGGAGCATGTTAGGCGGGAATTCTGTAATTATCCATGTACCCTTTATTTCGATTAAGTGGCTGGAATGTGAATAATTCAAGTATATGAACACGTATTGAGCGTTTTCTGTTGCACTGTATTCTCCCAAGGTTAACTGAACTCCATCGATTTTGACAACCCAATTATCTAATAATGCAGCATTAAGCAGTGCTCTTGGAATTGTGACATTGCAGAATCCTGTACCAGTTGCTCCGGTAACGTTGAAGCTTATGCGGTTTTCATACGGGTCTAAGCCGAAGTTGCTTACTGTCGAGTTGGTGAATATTGGAACATAATACGTTTTTCCAAGGTAAGGTATAACTCCTTGATAGGCTATTTTGAACAGTAGGTCTTTCATGCTGCTCACTGTTACGTTTTCCCATGTCATAGTTTTGTAATCTAGTGAGGTCATATTCGGAGTAGGCATGATGCTCGGCGCATAAAGGAGGATTGTATGCGTTGCGTTAGAACCGCCTATAATATTGATTTTCAGTTTTTCAAACTCTCTCGGCGACTCGTAGGGACTGATCGTCATGTTGAACAAGCTGTGAAGTTTAAATCTTATGAAGTCTATTTCATCTTTTACAGGATGCACTCTCAATCCTTCAAATGTTAGAGTCATCCAGTCCTCGCCTTGTTTTATGTCTGCTTTGAAGTTGCTGATGTCGATTTCAGTTGCGTTGAGCATTCGTATTTGCCAGTTAATCGTGTATGGAGAAGTTAGGTTTAGGTAATCTACATAACATCTCTTCATGTGATTGAGTTCTGCCTTGAAATCTCCCTTCAGCAGCCATTCAGCGTCAAAATTCGTTACACCCTTTACGTAGTTGCATGTCGTATTAAACGAGTTTAACGTGCAATAGGTCGTGTTTGTACATGATTCAACCAAATCTCTCAATTCCGGGGGCACGGCATCTGGTAGAATTGGAATAATCTCATCTTTTATTTGAGTAACGTTAGCTGTAAGTGACGTGTTCAAATTTAGTTGTTGCTCACTACATGAATAATCAACTTCTAGATAGACATCTTCAACACCATAGGCTGTAACGTTTGCAATTTTCAACCAAGCTTCACATTGAGCCCTATACTCTAGAGGAATGGTTGGAGGCACTAACTGTAATGCGTTGCTCCAGAGAGTTTTTACATCACTATTTAGGGTTAAGTCGATAGACGCTATTTTTGACGTATAATAATAGTCTAACATGAGAGATGCGTCATTAACAGAAGAGAGGGTTGCATCCACCGCAGCGTAAACAATTGAATGTGTTTCTTCAGAAGCGTATGATCCAAAAAGCATTGATGACACATATCTTGCTAGCATTTGTGTGAAGTTTCCACGAAGGGTTGCGTTATAATCTACTCTCGCTCCTTCCGGTGGACCTATAGGAGTTTTTGTCGTTTTCAACGCAGTGCATTCAATCATGCCTTCAGTCATATTGTAGAGAGAGTTTTCTCCCCATCCAGGAATCGTGTTATTAAATTCTGTTAGCATTTCCTCTAATGTTGTCGCATTTATTTCCATGTCAAAGTAGCTGCCATATATTACATCAACGGAACCAGTGAATGAGATTTCAGTTTTGTTTCCGCTAAAGTATACGATAACGTCTGCTAATGGAAAGCCTGAAAGCACGTGAAATGTTATATTCCCGTTTATTTCATTGTCTGTGTAGTCTGCAAGCACAGTAGCATCTGTAACATTGAATGGAAATTGAGAAGCGTAGTAAGAGGGCAACTCTGTTTCTCCCCAGAGACGAGCGTTAAGCATTCCGTCTGAGTATGTGCCATGGAGCGTGAAATCGCTTGAGTTGAATGGATATGTTGTGCTTCCAGCAGGCGGCATAAACATTGTGGCGTTCAGTTGGGCGTTTAGCATGCCGTTGTAATATTGAGATACAAAGTCTACAGTTGTGGAGTTATATGGAAACTCACGATATGAATGTGGATATTTAGGAAGTACCATTGTACCATTAACTGAACCGGTTGTCAAGTCTCCGCTAGTCGAGAAGCCTAACGATGCATTCACTAACGGATCATAATCATGTGGAGGATAAACACGTGTCTGGTTGAGAGACCCACTGATCCCTACTGCAGCATTCGGATAAACAGTAAATTCAATTTCCATGTCGCTGAAAGGCGAATTGAATTGCGTATAGTTATATCTTGTTGAAAGCGCGCGTGCGCGCATTAATTCCGCGCCATTTAATTGTGCTGTTGTAATGAGATTTCGGGATATAATCGCAAAGACTGAGAACAGCAGTAAACATACAACCAATAAGGTTATTGCTTTCTTTTTGATATTCATTTATTTTCACCACAAATTTGAATTCTGAATATGCTTTACCTCAGTGAATGCTTATATAACTATCATTTAAGAAATAGCCGTAGGAGATTTACAACGCGGCTCTTAACATTCTGTTTTCGAAATCTATTCCGCCGAAAAGCTAGAACAGCCCTATGCGTTTTAGGTGTAGCCCTTGCAACAACCTTTGTAATAGCGGTGGGCTCCACAACAATGCGATATACGACAGTAATCAAAGAGATGAACGTGCTCTTCAGCGGACAAGTCATGGTTGTCAGTAAAGACGCCATTGTAATTCAAGCGATTCCAATAGCTGGCGGCTTGTTCCAAGAAAGTTTAGCTGAAGACATAAAAGAAAACATCAAGGAAGTAGAAAAAGCTGTTCCAGTCTTGTTCATAACACCAATAAGATTTGAAGAAATGATTCAGCTTGTTCCCGTGAACTTCAGCATGGGAATACCCGTTGAAGACTGGCAGTTGATAATTGGACCAACCCCACTAAAAGGGGGGGTCGGACATTTTCCAACAAACGAATCAAATAGTGAAGTGGTTATTGGCGCTTCATTGGCAGACCAGTACAACTGGACTGTGGGGAAAGAAATAATGGTTAATGGCCATAAGCTGAACGTTACTGGTGTTTTAGACACTAAATTAGCCTTGTTGAACCGCTGTATCTTAATGCCGCTTAGACTAGCACAGGAAATCTACTATTCAAAATCAAAAAGCGTCAACATAATTTCAGTAAAACCAGTTCAAGGATGTTCACAAGAAGAATTAGCAGATGCTATAGAACAGCAAGTAGAATATGTTAATGCTTTAACGGAAGATGAGAGAAACGATATGATTCAGCCTGTTCTCGCGCAGGTGGAGACTTGGAATTTAGGCATACAAACCGTGATTTTCATCATGAGCCTAATACTTGTTATGACAGTTACCATCATGAGCATCTCCGAAAGGCGAAGAGACTTCGCAACCTTAGACGCTATAGGTGCACCATTAAGCTACGTATTCCGCCTTGTAATCCTAGAAACATCATTAATTGGAGTCTTAGGCGGTATTCTAGGCATAGTTTTCGGCTCTTTGACGGCAATTGTTTTGTCAAGCCTTTACACCAATATTCCACTAGCCCAGTTTTTCCCAACCATACTCGAAATTGTTCCACCAATTTACATGATCGAAATATTTCTGGCAGTTGTCGTTGTATGCTGTATTGGGGGAATAATTCCAGCCATCAACGCGACAAGAACGCGCATAGCCGAAATTTTGAGGACTGAATATTGATGAAAATTAAGACTGTGGATTTAACGAAAACATATCGTGTAGGCCCGTCGAGAATAATTGCTGTCGATAAGGTTAATTTTGAAGTTAACAAAGTCACCTTCACAGCGATAGTTGGTCTTTCAGGCTCTGGAAAATCCACACTGCTAAATCTGATTGGGCTTAATGATTGTCCAACTTCTGGAAAAATCTTCATTGAAAACACAGACACTTCACTTCTGTCAGATCGTGAGCGAAGAAAAATCCGGCTTTTCCACATAGGCTTCGTTTTCCAAACCTTCAATCTGTTGCCGACACTTAGTGCGTTGGAAAACGTAGAGTTATCCATGTCTTTAGCTGGCAAATCACAAAAAGAGCAAAGAGAAAAAGCTGTGAGACTCCTTGAAAATGTTGGTTTAGGCGATAGGCTTTCTCATAGGCCCAGAGAGTTAAGCATAGGCGAGATGCAACGGGTAGCCATAGCAAGGGCATTAGCCAACGATCCTGAAGTAATTATTGCTGACGAGCCTACAGGCGAACTTGATTCAAAAACGGCTAAAGAGATAATTGGTTTACTTTTTGACATAAACAGAAACCACAAGACTACTGTTATCATAGCAACACATGATGAAAAAATAGTTGAGATAGCAGATATGCTTTACACAATTAGAGATGGCAAACTGAAACTTGAACACTGAGTCGTCTACAACAACGAAAAATCCATGGATTTTATTTTCCCTTTTCGATCGATAATAACTTCGAATCTTTCAGTCCATGGATGCCCTTGCAAATTTATGGGGCACGTGCCATCAACTATCCAAACACCATCTTTCTGCTCAACTGAAGCAACAGCTATCTCCTCTGTGTTCCTTTCCTTTTTAAGGAAGTCAACTACTACCTGTTGAGCATCATCTTTTGAAAATACTTTCATCTATGCTTTCCTCCATTGCCTC
>DAOVFL010000056.1 GCA_030672945.1 Candidatus Bathyarchaeota archaeon
CTTAGAGATTTTAACCTTTTGGCTACTACTTCACGGGGAAACGAAAGAGAGGCCTGCTTCGAGTTACAGTATTTACTGAGTGAGATAGGTGATTCAACGCCAAGAGTTGACAAGACCGGCGTTACTGGTTTAATTGCTGTAGAGACAGCGTTCAATCCTCTTGAGGTTATAGAGAAGCTTCGAGATATTCTGCATGAGCGCCCTTACGAATTTCGTTATACACTTAGAATAATCCCGATTGAGAGGGTTGTCTGCACAGACTTGACCGAAATTCAACGTGTGGCTTCAGAGTTAAGCTTAAAAATCGGTGAAAACGAGACCTTTCGTGTTACGGTTGAGAAGCGTTTCACAAAAATGTCCAGTCAAGGCATTATCGAGAGAGTTACAGCGAACATTGAAAGGAAGGTTGACCTTGAAAAACCTGAAAAAATCTTGTTGATCGAGGTTGTAGGTGGGTTAACTGGAATATCAGTAATAAGACCTACTGACATCATTTCCGTTATGAAAGAAAAAGTGCTGTAGACTAGGCTAATGTTGAGCCGCAAGAAGTGCCATTCGTTCGATAATAAGGTCTGTCAAGGCTTTCTCTAAACCATCTTTTTTCATAACTGTTTTTAGTTCCGCATCTGAGATTCCGAAAATCTCGCGGATGACAGCTACCTTTTCCTTTGATAACCCAAGAACCGTGTCAGTAGGTTGTGCATTAACATATTTGGAAACCATGAATAAAACCAACCTAACTGTTTCAAGTTCTGCTCCTACTATCAAAACGACTATTTCCGATGAATTGGACTTGATTCCGAGAAGCATCATTGCCTTTCGGATTTGATGTTGAGCAGAAGCGTAAAGCATTGCTTCCATTGCCAAGCTTTTTGAAATATTCTTCTTGTTCTTGAAGGCTGTTAAAGCATTCAGAACTGCAAAATACATGTGTTGCCATGTAGCCACGAGTTTTGCATCGAAGAATTGTATTTCCACGTTCAAAGGTTTTTCTCTTCGGACTGCTCCCAAAAATTCTTCAATATCCTTAATTTCGACGTTTTCAAAACCAGCTATCGCAACATGTTTTCCGAACTCTTCAATCGTTTTCAGCAATTCTCTTCCTCAAGGATTTCCTTTAAAAATCTTTTAATAAGTTCTGCGGAAATTCCGGCCTTTGCAAGCTTCGTAGTTTCTTCTTCCACAGATCTCCCTTTTCCCCCGAATTTTTTGATGATTTTTCGGATTGTTTCCTTTGTTTCCCATGGAAAAACTATCCAGCGTCTTGTCTCTTTCTCGTAGTAGTCCGGTATGACAATGCTCCAGGGTTTATAGTAAATCGTGACTATTTTAACTTCAGTGGCACCCTCTTCAATGACATGTTCCTTAACAAGTTTCAAACTTTTCCCAGTGTCAGCAACCTCATCTACAACAAGCACTTTTTTACCCGCTACAGCCATGGAAACTGGCTGTGTTAAGGTTGGTTCCCCTTTTGTTTCTGCAACTCCTAAATAAAATTCAGCTTTGACATTGGCAAGATTTGGGTTATTTAACAAGTCTGATAACACTCGGGCTGGAGGCCATCCTCCTCGGGAAATACCTACAATTATGTCTGGTTCAAACCCGTTTTTCCTGATTTTTTCAGCTAGATTCAAAAGCATATTGTATATTTCGTTCCAGGAAGGAACTTCGAATTCGATTTCTGAAGGCAACTTGCAGTATTCTCCTTTGTCGTTCCTAGTTTGTTAGGTTCTGGTGAATAACACATAAATTCTTCGTTTATCAGTGAAGTTCTAATTACGCACTTAGTATATAGTTGAGGTAGGAGAAGTAAGTTGAGAGAAATTATCGAGTGTGTACCTAACTTTAGCACTTCAAACCCTGAAATCGTTAAGCTAATTCTAAACGAAATCAAGAAAACCGAAAACGCCTTTCTGCTTGACCACACATTTGACGACTATTATAATAGACTTGTCGTTTCCGTTATTGGCGATAAGGAATCAGTACTTGATGCCGCGTTGAATGGTGCTTTTAAAGCTATAGAACTGATTGACATGCGAAAGCATAAGGGACAGCATCCGCGTATAGGTGCTGTTGATGTTGTTCCTTTCATTCCAATTAAAAATGTTACAGTAGATGACTGCATCGAGATTGCAAGGAAGTTCGGAAAAACTCTTGCTGAGAAGTGTGGTGTTCCAATTTATCTTTATGGTGAAGCGGCCACGAGTCCCAAGCGGAGTGATTTGGATTGGATACGTAAGGGCGAATATGAGCAACTAGCTGAGATGATCAGCAAACCCGATCGTAAACCTGACTTTGGTCCGGCAAAGGCTCACCCTACCGCTGGTGCAACGATAATTGGCGCACGGAAAGTTATGGCAGGTTTTAACGTGAATTTAGGTACGGCTGATTTAAAGGTTGCGAAGAAGATTGCAAAGGCTTTGCATTCGATGAAAGGTGGTTTTTCAAATGTTAAGGCCATGGCTGCCTTTATTCCTGAGAAAAACATTACGCAGATCGGCATGAGCATAAGTGATTTTGAGAAGACGCCGCTTTACCGTGTTTTCGAACTGCTTAAGGTAGAGGCTGCTCGTTACAACATTCCGATAATTGGTTCAGAATTCTGTGGTATGGCCCCATTAAAGGCGTTGATTGACATAGCTGCATACTACCTGAAGATTGATAACTTGGCTGAAGACCGCATATTGGAAATTGCTGTGCAAAATGCGATAGAAAAAGGTGGATATCAGAATCAGAGCTAACATATATTGGCAGATCCTTTAATTCTCAATCCGAATTCTAGTCTAACTTCTTTTCTTTCAATGTCCTCATTGGAGTAATTGGCAACATCAAAACCAATCAGTTCGAATCCGTTTTTCAGATAGAAGTTTATTGCTGGAACGTTACAGCTCTGCGTTTCCACTATTAACATTCTTGCACACCTCTTCTTTGAGAGTGACACAGCGTGCCTCACAAGGAGTCCGCCTACTCCTCTGCGGCGAAATGCTTCTTCTACCAAGAGCTCATAGAGGCGCATTCTCTTGTTCCACTTATGAAAGCCCAATTCCATCCATCCCACTTGCTTGCCTTTAAACTCTGCAACAAAAACACGCGGTTCATCAACAAAAGGTTGGAAAAGCCCTCCTTCAAACTCTTTCTCTAACGGCTTAGGCAATGCTTCTAGAACCAGCTGGATTTCCCATCGATCTTTCTTGCGAAGAACAGTCATCGCATAATACTCTTTAGTAGAATACCTAAACTTCAGTTTCGAAAAGGGCTTTTGCTCCTTGAAGAGTTCTACGATTCTAATATCCCTCATGAAATTGCTGTTCAACGAAACCACCTACAAGAACCATACATTTATACTGTATTATGAAGTTTCCCGGATTGCAGATTATGGTGACAGTGAATCTTTTAAGATAAATACATCAACTGACTACAGAGAAGGAAGGTGCGCGCGCGCTCATTGTGATTGTACGCGCTATAATATGTGGTGAGCATGATTGGGAAGATTGCGCGCACTACTTAGAAAGAACGTGAAGAACATTGAGCTTCTATGTTCGAAAGGTAAGTTTGGATTGTGGACAAGCTACTATCCAAAAACACTAGAATAATGGTGATTGAATGGTTATTTCATTTAGCGTTAAACGAGTTCGTGATTTCTTGTTTTCCAATGGATTCGTCTACACATTTAGAACACGGAAGCGTAAGCGTGTGGGTAAAGACTGGATAAGAAAGAGAAAAAGATCCAAACTAAAAATTGCAGATGTGTATATCGAATTCGTTAACCAAATAAAGAATGGAAGAGAACTAGAACCATACGTACAAAATAGTGGATTCGCAACTCTGCAAGAATGGAACACAGAGATCCACAAGCTACACAAAAAACTCGAAACACCCAAGGGATGGTTATACAAAGTAACAATACTACACTAAACCGCACTGTTTATCTCTTTTTTTGCGTTTTGCGTTAATTTTTGCTCCATAACCACACTTTTGAAACGATTGGAAACAAGCTCTGGTGATTTAAACCAAAAAACACCAAAAACGATTCGAGATACATGTCATGAAGCGCGATAATTTATGTCAATAAGAATGTTGCGTATCATACCGCTACTCCAAGTCAGATTCATCTGAATTTAGCAGATTCAAACGCCCTATAATTTTGAAAGGCGCACAAACCAAAATGTCTTCCCTTTATCTCCTGAGACCCGAGTGTTTCAGCCCAGAAAGAAAGGAGCTAGACAAGAAAAGGCCTAAACTGGACAAGCGTTTGAGAGACACGGCAACCGATTTGGTAAATGAACTGACCAATAAACTTCAGAAAATATATTGGATATCCGCCCCAAGAGGTGTAATCCCAATAAGAATACAGGCAGGTGAAGACCCGACGTGGGTTGGAAAAAATGGTCAACATCTAATATACATATTGTCAGAAATCTTTGGCCAACGCGCGCGGGCGAATTAAATAATTCCGGCTAATTCTGCTTTGTTACTGCCTACCGGTTGATTTGGGTATCGGATAAGCCTGTTTCTGGCTGTGCACCAGGTGCACGACTATGAAAGACGGTAAAGTTAAAGTTGGATTCTCAATTGATGAGGAAACTGTTGAACAGTTGGACTATGTTGTGGAACGGTCAAGATATCTTCAAATCAGCCGTTCAGAGCTGGCGGCGGCCATATTGGCAGTGTTCTTCAAAACTCAGGAAAAACTTTAGAGAAGGTGAGGAAACTAAGTTCTGAGGAGGAAAGGAAAAATCTAATTGGGAAGCTGGTTTACACGACTTCGTAACTCTATTTGAGGCTTAGAAGCAGAAAATATGCACTTGGAAGACCGTGCACCCGGTGCACGTCCCAAAAACCCGTGCATTATCCGCCCTCACCCATCCAATGCGTTCCAGCAGAGGAAAAATCAACAATTATTCAATCCCCCGCGCGCGACATGATTGCCCCCAGTGGTTCTGCCTTTTCGATGTCCCGCTTGTTCTCGCAGGGTTGGAATTAACTTTAGGACTTGATGTATGTTACAGTGTTGACTTTAAGCTCCAAACTTTTTAGTTTTCCCGATCAAGTTCATTAAAATAGGCATTAAATCCATTCCTTTTATCCTGTTTAGACCGCCTTTGGCACATGCTCTCTCACCGTATTCTTCAACATCGTCACGGCGAACATAGGGACCAGTTATGGCAATAGGAACAGGATCGCCTTCATGGTTTCTCGTAGTGGAAGATGTTGTGTGGTCAGCGGTTACAGCCAAATAAGTTGAGGTTAAATCAATGTTATTAAGCACATAGCCCAGCATTTCATCAATTTTCTCTATCAACTCAACCTTCAATTTAATGTTTCCATCATGGCTGGCAACATCCGTTGCCTTCACATGTAAAAGCACAAAATCATTCGTCTTCAATGCCTGAATTGTTGCATTTGCTTTAGCCTTAAAATCTGTTTGAGGCGTTCCAGTGGCACCTTCAACGTCTATCAGTTTAATTCCGGCAACTTTACTCACGCCTCTAATTAATGATGCTGCAGCTATGCACGCAGCGGTTATACCATATTTTTTCGGTAAAGGTTTAACCTTGGGAATTGTGCCAGCGCCCCTGCATAGAATTATGTTTGCTGGCGGCAGTCCATGTTTAACCCTTTCGTTATTAACAGGATGCTGCCTCAAGACTTCGCGGAATTTCTCCATGAGATCTCTGAGAATTTCAGTTGTGAGGTTACTTTCCAAGCTTTCATCTAGCGGTTTTATCTCTAAAATTTTTTCTCCAGCTTTTCCAGGATCTGAATCGCTAACGGCTGTTGATAGCTTAGGTCCACGAACAACCAGGGCTGCACGGTGCTGAATAGTGTTTTTGAACAGAAATTCTGCGTTTGAAGAATTTTCAAGCTTGATTTTTTGAAGGCTTTCAGCCAGTTTGGAAGCGTCTTCATTTGCTATTCTGCCTGCACGCCTATCTAAAACAATAAGGTTTTCTTTCACTGTTGCGAAGTTACATCTGAAGCAGACATCGTCTGATAAAACTTTTATGCCGGAGCCTACTGCTTCCAAGGCGCCCCTCCCTGAATAAACTTTCAAAGCGTCATAACCAAGTAAAGCAAGCGTAGCCGTGTCGCTTCCTGGAATTACTCCCGGCGAAATGACATCCATTATGCCGCAGACCCCAGTTTTGGCTATTTGATTTAATGATGGTTTATGGGCTACTTCCAAGGGTGTTTTGAAGTTTAATTCTTTTACTGGGCGGTCACCCATTCCATCTCCAATAACTAGAATCGCCTTCAACCTTAATTCACACCTTTCAAGTGACACGCTCAAATGTAGTTGAGCATGGTTAAAATACTTGCTATTCGAAAAGAGCTACTGCCGCGAAGAAAAATCGCTACGAAAAAGGGAAGCAAAGAAGCAGACAAAATCGTTACTGTACTGGAGGGTTTAGGGTTTAACATTCAATTGTTAGGCAG
>DAOVFL010000022.1 GCA_030672945.1 Candidatus Bathyarchaeota archaeon
GCTAGCATCAAAGTGGTTTGCATAATGCTAACACGTTTAGTTTGGTTTGTGTTACTTGGAACCTCAATCTTGTGTGTTGACAGCTCCTCGTGTAAGATGATTTCCAAAAAGCTTTACCTAGTTTTCTCCCTGACTGTTTTCTTCGTGAATCACTTGATCCTACCCACATAGGAGTACTATAATTGCCCTATAGAAGAAAACGTACAGCGCTTTTAGGTTTTGCCTTTCTGATTTTGTTAGCAGTTTCTTCTGTTGAGAACATATTTTTCTTCAACATTCTAGACGACATTTTCTCAAACCAGTTTTTAGCTGTTGGTATGCTTTTCATCCACAACATACTTGTGATCTCCCTTATTTCGCTGGGTATGACGTTCTACGTTAATCTAGTGATTTCAGATTTCTTCAAGAGGGAAAAGTATGCTCATATTGTGCTTGATCATCCGCGAACTTTCGCCTTAGTCTTCACAACCATGATTCTTCTTCTAAGCATTCTGCGTGGAAGCAGCCTTCTTGGCGGAATAAGCGTTGAAGCCCTACCTTTGATTCTACTGATTAGTACACCGATCGGTATAGTTGAGGGCTATGGTATCTACTTGACTATAAAGAAAACGCTGAGTAGAGAAATGACCATGAAGAGTTTGATGTACATTTATGTTATTTTTCTTATTGCAGCCATAATGGAAGTTGTCTTCATAAATCTTCTAATATGGGCTACTGCAGGGTAGAATCCCAAAAAACGTTCTAATCCACATGTTTGCTTTTAACAAAAGAGGTTTTAAGCACTTCACAAACGAACCATTTCATTACGCTTCAAATGGCAAAACAAGACACAACTAAGCGCCGACCGTATCATAAGTCTAAACGCTGAAAACCAGCGAGATTACCCACGCTTCGTTCTAGGGATTAGCCTGGGAATAAGCATGTTTTGGTTGGGCATCCGCCTGCATATTCTGATTCTGCGATAACAAGTTTTTTCTTTCTAGTTTCTATTTCTCCTACGTTAAGAACCTGTTCTGGTTTGCTTCCATATCGATAGATGGTTATCCCCTTACATTTCAGCTTGTGAGCCAGCCAAAAGATTTTTTCCACATCCTCAACTCTAGCATTATAAGGCAAATTCACAGTTTTTGAAACTGCATTATCCGTGTATTTCTGAAAAGCCGCCTGCATTCTAACATGCCACTCCGGTTGAATATCTAAGGCCGTAACAAAAATTCTCTTATCATCTTCAGGAACCCCTTTAATTTCCTTAACTGAACCTGTCATAGCTATTTCCTCAAGAAGTTCAGCACTGTAAAACCCTCTTTCCTTTGCCCTTATCTCGAACAGCGGATTAATCTCGAAAAGTCTGGTTCCTTCTAAAACCTTTCTCATAAAGGAAATTGCAAATAAAGGTTCAATTCCGGAGGAGCAACCAGCTATTATGCTTATGCTTCCTGTTGGTGCTATCGTTGTTATCGCGGCGTTTCTCATAGCATTATATTTATCTTTCCAAACACTTTTTTCAAAATTCGGAAAAGAGTCTCTTTCTTCACCAAGCTCCACCGATTTCTTTCTAGCTTCTTCTGTAACAAACTTCATCAATTTCTCAGCGAGTTTTAAAGCCTCTTCAGAATTATAAAGAACCCCAAGCTTTATGAGCATATCAGCAAAACCCATAACGCCCAAACCAATCTTCCTATTAGCTCTAGTCATCTTCTTTATCTGCTTCAAAGGAAACCTGTTCGCATCAATAACGTTATCAAGAAAATGAACAGCATTCCTCACAGTATCCCTCAATTTCTCCCAGCTTATTTTCCCATCTTCAACCATTCTGGAAAGATTTATGGAACCCAGGTTACAAGATTCGTATGGAAGCAAGGGCTCTTCACCACAAGGGTTAGTTGCCTCTATTCTCCCAATTTCTGGAACTGGATTATGCCGATTTATCTCATCAATAAAAATGACACCTGGGTCTCCACTCTCCCAAGCGGACTTCGCCATCAAATTCCAAACATCTTTAGCTTTGAGTTTTAAAGTTTTTTCTTTATTTCTCGGGTTGATCAACCAATATTCTCCATCTTCTTCAAGATTTTTCATAAAATCGTCAGTAACAGCCACCGAAATGTTAAAGTTTGAAAGAACACCGGGCTCTTGTTTAGAAGTTATGAACTCAATTACATCTGGGTGGTCAGCTCTTAATACTCCCATCATGGCACCTCTCCTTTTTCCTCCGGCTTTTATGACCTCAGTTGCCGCGTCGAAAGCACGCATGAAACTTACAGGACCTGACGCGACTCCTTTAGTTGATTTAACTATGTCACACTTCGGTCTCAACTTGGAAAAATCGAAACCGACTCCTCCACCGCTCTTCTCAATTAAAGCCATGTTTTTCACAGCAGTGAAGATACTTTCTAGGGAGTCTCTAACTGGTAAGACGAAACATGCTGACAATTGACCTAGTTCTGTTCCCGCGTTGAACAGAGTTGGAGAGTTCGGAAGAAATTCAAATCTCACCATCATCTCATAGAAGATCTTTTCACTTTCCTTTAGATATCCACCATATTTTCTGTCAACCTTTGCAATGGCTTTTGTAACTCTCCTAAACGTTTGAGCAGGAGTCTCAATTATTCTTCCTTCTTCATCCCTCAAAAGATATCTTTTCCTCAATACTTCCAGAGCGTTAACCGTTAACTTCGGTCCTTCTATCCCAAATTTCAGTCTTAGGTTCCGTATCTCCTCTTTTTTCTTCCTATAAACTTGGTACTCTTTCGCAACTTTTTCGCAGCCCTTTTCCTTTAGAACCTCTATAACAAGGTCTTGAGCGTCCTCAACTGATGGAATTTTCTTCCTGAATTTTTTCTCCAAGAGTTGAACTACCACTTCAGTAATGTCTTCAGCCCTTTCTCCATTTTCAAGTTCAACAGCGATAAGAGCTCTGTGAATTGCATCCCTGATTCTAGTAGAATCGAACTTTACAATTCTTCCGTCTCTTTTTCTTATTTTGGTGATAGGCATAGCCGATCGCTTCAACTCTGACTTGATCCTATTATAAGATAAAGTTTAAAGTTTTTGTACAAGACGCTTAAGGCGCTAAGCCTCTGCGCGGATACTTCAAAACATAGTATTGTAAGTGAAACTACTGGAGTGTTCTAAGCCATAGATTTAAAAGCCATGCCAGAACTTCAAAGTGTGGTGCGCAGTGCCTTTAGTTTACGCCTTTAAACACGTGCTCCGTTCATGGAAACTTTTTCTTGCTTTACTAGTAGGTATAACCTTGGCATCCACATTTTTCGCTGGCATAGATATCAAAGCAAACGCGATAGCTAAGCAAGCGCTTGATCAGCAACTCAGCAATATCTATGTGGACATGATGGCTAACATCCAAAAATTGAATTCAACGCAGATACTGAAGGTCAAAAATGAAATCTCAAGTGTGGAAGGTGTTAAGGATGTTGAGATAATTTCTAATGTTGAAGTGTCTGTGGGAACGCCTGACGAAGATTGGGGGTACTCGGTGAATGTAGTAGGTATTGCCAATAATTCACATGTTTATGATGGATGGGTGAATAGACCAGTTCAAATAGGAAAAAATGAAGTGTACATTTTGGATGATTCATCCTTGGCGAATAAATTTGCTGTTGGGGACATTATCCATGTGAACTTTTCAGCACCCTTCTTCCATGAGATGCTTCCTGATGTTTTCTCCTTGAACCTTACGGTGAAAGGTTTGGCTCAACTTGATGAGAAGGCGCGTTCAATAGCTTTCGGTTATTCTTGGAAAAGGTTCGTTGCGGGTGCAATGGAATTCTCAGAGTCAGAAGGAGATTTTCTGATTGTGAGTTGGGAAGAAACTATGCAGAAAATTTTTGAAGAGGTTGAAAAACTGAAAACTCAGTATATACCTGTAAACACAAGAATTTTAATTTACTTAGATCGTGACGCTTTGATAACCCCATGGGATATAGACTCCTCCATTGACAACATTAGAACTTTGAAATATCACATTGAAAATAAATGTGCAGTTTTGGGGTTGTATGCTGTTCAAAACAATTTGGAGTGGGCTTTAACTGCTTTTCGGTTCATGTCAATGTGGATCAGATTCGCATTTACCCTTGTTTCTCTTCCAATTTTCTTCGTGGCTTGGTATATGGGAACAACAGTTTCCAATGTTTCATTTAACCTTAGAAGACGTGAAATAGGATTGTTATTGACAAAAGGATTCTCGCAGGGTCAAGTTCTACGAATGTTCTTGATTGAGACAGTACTGATAGGATCAATTGGCGGTTTGCTTGGAGTCCTTTTAGGTTTTCTGTTAAATCCGTTGTTCACCCAATCCATTTCAGAGACACTATTTAACCTACAGATAATTAATCCGTACACCATTATTTTCACGGTAACCTTTGGCATTGCCATCGCCTTGCTTTCAACGTTTAGCTCAGCTAGAAAAGCATCTCAGCTCGCCACGGTGAATGCCCTCAGAGAATACCTACCGCTGGAAGAGATAAAACCCTACAGGAAAAGGTGGCCTTGGGTTGCCTTCATCCTTGGGACATACAAGATAATAATCTTCAGTCTAGGCATTAATATGACTGTGGAATTAAGTAGAATTATGTGGCGTGGAAACTTCATTCTGATGCTATTAATTGTGATTCTTCTGTTTATTGACAGCGCACTGAACTACGTTGGACCATTGCTCTTCTTTTGGGGTTTCACGAAACTTTTCATTCAAGGTTCACTGAAGTTTCAAGAACTCACAGCCAAAGCAGCAAGATTTCTAGGCGATCTAGGTGTCTTAGCCACCAAAAATGTTAGGAGAAACCCAGCACGTTCCGCTGCGATCGCCTTCTTGATTGCCTTAATTGTTGGTTATAGTGTGCAGGTTACTGGACAACTAGCTAGCGAGCAAGATTATGCTGTTAGGCAAATTTACTATCAGGTAGGAGCAGACGTATCCATTCACATTTATAATTCGGGTGAAGCCCAAAATATTCTAAAAGACATAATACTCAATGCTTCTGAGAAAATTCAGAACGCAACAACAGAGTATTCATTTTCAGCCTTAACACCTCCAGGAGGTATAAAGGTGAAAGCTGTCGAGCCGCACTTATGGCTTGAAACAGCCTATTACGAAAATGAATGGTTCAGTGGAAACGATGCCGCGACATCATTCAAAAACTTAGCAACAGATAAAGACACTATTATATTGGAGCGTAGTATTTCGAAATCCCTTAAACTCGAAGTCTACAATAACATTACTTTAACCTTAGGGCACATTACAAAAACGCTTAGGATTGTAGGATTTTTTGGTCCAGAACAATCAGAACAGCAGCAAGTAGTAATTCAACAAACTTTCACGCAGTACTGGTCATTTATTTCCAGGGAACTCTATGAAGAAATTAGCAGCCACGTGAGTGCTTCCGCAAAAATATTGTTGAAACTGAAGAGTGGAGTGGACGGAAAAATTGTAGCAGAAAATATTCGCAATCTTGACTTAGACATAAGTTATGTGGAATCCTTCGCCGAAGAATGGGAAGAAGCGCAGACAAATGTTATCGTAATGGGCATGCTGGATGTTCAGAGGTTAGGTGTTCTTTTCGCCGTTCTTGCTGCCTCCGTTGGAACAGCTTTAGTAAGTGCTGTTAGCATGAAGGAGAGGAACCGTGAAGCCACTATCATGAGTGTTAGAGGCTTGTCTTACAAGCAACTAGTCATTATGTTCTTAACAGAAAATCTGGCTCTTGCAGTATTTTCCATCTTTTTAGGTTTTATCGTCGGACTAATAGTTGTGTATGGAAATATATCAGCAACCAACGCTTCTATACCAACCCTAGTCCAGCGGCACCTTGTCTTCTCAGTAGACTCGGTGCTTATACTTGTTTCCTGTGTAACACTCATCTTCATTTCAACAATTCTGCCTATACTAATTGCGTTACAAAAATATGTGAAGACTCTTGAAAGGATGGTTCGATTAAGATGAAGGATCTAGATGTAAAAGTCAAGGATTTAATTAAAGTCTACCGCATAGGCAAAATTGAGGTGCAAGCGTTAAGGGGATTAGACATGGAAATCAAGGCTGGCGAACTTGTGTCCATTATAGGTCCCAGCGGAAGCGGAAAAACCACATTGCTTAACATCATTGGCGGATTGGACCAAGCAACTGGAGGAGTAGTTCATGTCAGAAACATAGAGGTTACAGCGCTCTCAACAACGCAGCTTGTTGAATACCGTAGAAAAACAGTTGGCTACATATTTCAAGCGTTAAATCTAATACCAACTTTGACAGCAGCAGAAAACATCGAGCTTTCCATGATAGCTTTAGGGGTTTCAGGAAAGAAGAGAAGAGACCGTGTTAAAGAACTTCTCAGGATTATCGGCTTAGAAGAACGTGCCCACCACAAACCAGAGGAACTAAGTGGGGGAGAACAACAGAGAGTGGCAACTGCAACTGCCATGGCAAATGACGCTCCAATCCTTTTGGCTGACGAGCCGACAGGTGAATTAGACACTGTAAACGCTAAGATAGTTGTGGATTATTTGGTGAAGGTGAACAAGGAACTCGGTAAAACGATAATTATGGTGACTCACGACCCAAGCGTTGCAAGAGCCGCCGATAGAATATTGCGAATTGACGATGGAATTATTAGAATGGCTTTATCCCCAACGGAAGCCATCACCGAAGAGAAGGCTATATCCTATGTTGACCAGTTAAGAGCAAGAATGGTGGAAATAGACAGCGAACTGGTTGGAATAGATGAAAGTTTCAAGGCTGGCAAAATAGGTGGAGACGAATACGTAGAGAAAAGGCAAAGTCTCAAGCAAATTAGAGATAGTCTCCGTGAAGAACTTCATCGAATGGGCGTAGTAACATAAATAATTTACTTTAGAAGTTCCTCTTCTGTGATTTCTATTCCCCTCATCTCTAACTCGCTTAGGAACATGGAGAAAAACTTTTCACTCGCTCCTAATCTTTCGAGAGGAACAACGCCATTTTCCTTTACAACTTTTCTAAACATCAACTGAGCGACAATTGATGCTGGATAAGCTGTAGTTCTCGCCATGGCAGTTATCCCCCGATCTTCATCATAACGATCCAACATGTGATAGACAAAGCTTACATGCCTGTCATTTCTAATCCCTGAAACCTCAATCTTCATTGCCACAATATCGCGGATTTCACGTTTCCTGAGCTTTCGTTCAAAGAGTTTAGCTGTAAGCTTTTTCGGAGAAAGATTCACACCATCAACACGAATTTGCTCTTCATCAAAAAACCCTAAGATCTTAAGCAATCCAATCTTCTCCGCATGCCCAGGGTACCTAAGCGTTTTCTCCCACATGTCACCGACATTCTTTACTGTGTGCAGTAATGTTCTAAGTCCATCAGTGAAGAAAGCCTCAAGCATCCCAACGTTTGGAAACTGAACTTTTTCCAATCCACTTAAGGTCTCTACATCAACTATCTTCCCGTTTTTAATTATCCTCGCTTTTCGCGTATACTCGTCAATGAGGTTTTCAGGGGACCATGTGACAATATAGCCTAAAGGCGGTACAGGTTTTTCTGGAAGACCACCGACCATTATATGAACAGTTGAGACCCTGTCAAGTTTCTTCAGGGCATGTCCAACAAGAACGTTGCTGATGCCGGGTGCTAACCCGCAATCCGGGATAACTGTTACACCAGCTTCCACAGCTTCCTCATTAAGCCTTAGAGGATTGTTAGGCATATAGGAGACATCGACCAGATTTCTTCCCGCTTCAATTGATGCCTTAATCAGCCGGTAGCCAAGGTTTCCAGGCAGGAATCCCGTTACCAAATCGAAATTTCTTATAGTGTTAACCAATTCACCATAATTGGACGCATCTAACTGAATGTGTGAAACATTGTTCATGCTGATTGCTTCAGCAACTTCTTTGGCTCTCGCCACGTTCTTGTCAGCCACAAAAACTTCAAAGGTGCCCATACTTCCAGCGAAATCTTCAGCTGCAACAGACCCTATATTTCCACAGCCCAGAACAAGTATTCTCATGAATATCAAAAATAGGTTTCCATCATTAAAGGTTTTTTCTAACCATAGCAAGCCTCTTATGGAGTAATGAGCGGTTGAAAATTGATGTTAAATTTGAAAATTTTATATACTGCCACCTTAATTGTAAAGTTTGAGTATCATGGCTGACATTTGTCCAATATGTGGGCTTCCTAAAGACTTATGTGTATGTGGCGAAATCGGAAAGGAACAACAAAGGATTCGCATAAGACGTGAAACAAGAAAGTGGAGAAGATCCTCAACCATAATAGATGGCCTAGACAATAAGGATACTGATTTGGCAGACTTGGCTCAGAAACTGAAAAATTTCTGTGCGTGTGGAGGAACAGCGAAAAACGGTGAAATACTGCTTCAAGGAGACCATCGTGAAAAAGTTTACGATTACCTAATACGCATGGGCTATCCTAAGGGAAACATTGAAATTCAATGACTGCAACGTAAGTGAGAGCCTAAAATGAGACTACTACAAAACATTAAGGAAGTATTTAGAGCATTAAGTTATAGAAAACCAACTAGAATATACTGCCCAAAATGTGGAAGCAAAGAAATTCATTTATCCAGCAGTCTTGATTATTGGCTAACCCCTAAAAAGTATGTATGTGAAAAATGTGGATATATCGGTCCTATAGTTATGGAATGTGAAAAAGAAGCAACGTAAAAATAATAGTCTAGTCCGGAACCTCAATATGTAGTTGTTTCTTTAAACTCTTGTATCGGTTTCTCACAGTTACTTCCGTTACTCCTGCTGCTTCAGCAATATCCTTCTGTGTTTTCTTCTCATGATTTTGCAAACAGGCAATGTATAATGCTGCAGCAGCCAAACCCATTGGATCCTTACCAGCAACGGCTCTTCTCCTTTTTGATTCCCTAAGAATTTGAATAGCAAGTCCCTGAGTTCTGCCGGAAATTCCCGTGCTTTCAGCGATCTTTGAAATATATGTAAGCGGGTCAGCAATAGGCATTTGCATGTCAAGCTCACGAAGCAGAAGCCTGTAGCAACGAGCAACATCCTTTTTCTCAACTAAACTTATTTCTGAAATCTCACGAAGGGTTCTTGGGGTTCCAGTTCCACGGCAAGCAGCATAGAGCGAAGCAGCAGCTATGGCTGCAATAGATCTGCCACGCACCAAGCCCTTATCCAAAGCCTTACGATAAATAACTGCAGCCTTTTCCTTTAGTGGTCGCGTTATGTAAACCTTATCTGAAAGACGGTCAAGTTCAGCCATCGCCTGAGCGAGGTTTCTATCAATTGAAGAGTGCACACGTGAGCGTATCTGCCACTTCCTTAATCGCCACATCTGAAGGCGTGTGCGGAGGGGTAGCTTCCTGCCGAAGGCGTCACGGTCAATCTGGCTTATGGCTGTTGACAAGCCCTTGTCATGGATGGAGTATGATGTTGGTACGCCTACGCGGCTTCTTGACGCTTTCTCTTCTTGTGTGAAGGCACGCCATTCAGGGCCCTTATCCATCATTTGTTCATGTATGACAAGTCCGCAATCGCCACATATTGTTTCGCCAGTGTCATAATCGTGAATTAGGTTTGCGCCACCACATTCGGGGCATTTGTCAATTAGGCGTTGATGAACCCTATTTTCCTTTTTTTTCATTACTTTGCCTCAATTAATATGTACTATAGAACCGTCACCTTTTCGCATCCCGTGTCAGGGATTTGAAATTAAAAGTCAGCACATCCGGCCCCGCGTATCTACAGAAAAGAATTGTCTTAATATATAAATTTTACGGTTTTATCAGAAAGATTAGCTTCACAAATTATGAATACTTACACACGTTAATAATTAGAAAGAAAGTGCCAACATGATAAAACTGCCGGAGAAAATACGGAGAATCAACAGCAAGACTGGGAATGCATAGCCTGTTTAGTGAATACTTGGAAATAACTGAGCTAGATAATGTTAATGATATGAGTATCAAGTATAAACTCAGGCTTTTCAAGATAATCTGGGATGAAATAAGATTCACAGTAAACCGAAATCCCCAAGACTTAGAGTCCTCTCATTTTAAGATCAAGACAAAATTGAAGTATTATTTGAACCCAGCTTTTCTGCAAGGCATGA
>DAOVFL010000054.1 GCA_030672945.1 Candidatus Bathyarchaeota archaeon
GATTAACCGTAAATCTCAGGAATCCCGAAAACTCGAAAACCTTATGGGACGCCTCAGAAGAAGAAATTCACCTTACGTGAAAGACCTTGAATGGTTGATTGAACAGAGAGATAGAGAGGTCTTCATCGACATTCGAGAATATCGAAGAAAAATCCTTGGAGAAAAAGCTGATTCCATGATATTTGATGATTCTTTTGCTGTAACCTTAGAAATAAGTGCCTGCAACTTTTTCCCGTGGCTCATAGAAGAAGCGAAAAAAGCTATTGCACAGCAAGACCTCATGCCTGCCCGTTACATTCGAGTTCGCTCCATGAAAGAGCAGGTTGAGGATGATAACATTCTGGCATTTGCTGCAGCCGTGCAAATAGTAGGTGCTTCTTACGTGGAGACACTAGATACAAAAGGACCAATGCCAGGACCTGACGGTCAGCCCATCAACGTCCATTTGGGAGGGCCTGAAACCATCACTGGTTACTTCGGAGGTGTAGGTATGCCTAATGAATATGCCTTGAAATGGGTTGATGAATTTCTTCATTACTATACCGAGTATGGTATTGAGCAAGTGTTGAATATGAATCCAGGTACTGTGATGCTTGGGTATTGGATGTACAAGCTTGGAATTGATGTGGAATTCAAGATTTCAGTTTATTTAGGTAATGATAATCCTTATGGTTGCTTATGGACGTTAATGACTGCGAAACTCTTCAGCCGACCCGATGGAACAACTCCCCTCATAGGTTTTAACCTGTCAAACGCCGTCAACAATAAGACTATCGAACTGTCAGCTTATATACGGAAAGACTTGGGGTTTGAAGACATTGTGCGCATCGAACATCACATCGTGGAAACCTACAAGAGCATTGTCAGGCAACCCTACAACCGGTTGAACGAGCTTCTAGAAATAGCAGATCATGTTAAGAACGTCAGCGCTAAACATGAAGGTGCCTTCCCTGAGATTGAAGTGACCCGAGAACATCCATCTGACATCTTAGAATACTTCCTCCCTAAAAAAGACATAATTGCACGAGATCTGATGCCAAAGCTTCTAATTAATTACCTTGACAAACATGACTCGGTAAACAGAACAGCTAAAGCACTAACAGAAAAAGGCTTAACCTTTATTGCAGCTCAGAACCTGCATAAAAAATAACTTTCTTTCAAGTTATTTATGAGCTAATATTATTTCGGATGTTGCAAGCGAGGTGTAAAGTTCAAAAGAAATGGGAAATTGTGTGTTACCAGTATTGTTTAGGTTTACGCATGACCATAAATATTGTTGTAGCTACAAAGAAAACAGTTGTTACTGCCAGAATAATTACAGCCATTCTTGTGTTTTCAAGCTCACCTAAGCTTCCTTGAAAGGAAGTGTAGCTTTCCTGAAGCTCCCAGTAAGTCTGATTCAAGCTAGTTAAGTCTTCTGCTGAGAAGTTCATCTGGAAACATTCGCGAAAGGTTTGATTGAGCTGCTTATAGCTTTCAAGTAGTTCCTTAATGTCTTCAAGATAAACGTTCGCCACATGAGTCATCGTGAAACCAAAAGTGAGCTGTGAAAATCTCAAGTTAAAGTCTCCGATATCTGTAAAGTATTTTGCAAAGTATGTTAAAGAGATTTCTCCGTAGGTTACATCCCAAACTTCATTCGGTACCTGAAAAGTGTAATTGTATTCTTTAATTGAGGTATCATCTAGTGAAAAATTGTTATCTGTTATATTCGCCATTAGAGTTTTGTCTTTACCATGTGAGAATCCGAATATGCTTAGATTAAGGTGTTTCACATCAACGACAGTTAGTCCTTCTAGACTTAATGTGACAGTAATGTTTTTAGTTGGATGTGTTTCTGCCGTTGCATTAACTTGGATTCTCATTCCAGGAATCTCAGAGTCGAAAAACGTTTTCATATTTTCCTCTGATGCTTGCACTTTCGTGATACAGACTAGTGTAGATACGAAAGTGAGAATTATGATTATTGTGACGATTTTTTCCAGTTTCTTCATCATTTCACCTTCAGCGTAGAATTGTGATGATTGAGTTCTATAGAAGCTTATATAACGATTTTCTATTCTTCTCTTGCTATTCAATGGCTGAACAAGAATGGTTTTTAAATTTTGATGCAAAGAAACGGTTATTTAATTGAGCGTATGAAGCGTTGGTAGATGTATACGAAGTAAATAAGGGCGAAGGCTGTCAAAACGATTTCGAACGTCAGAATTGCTGGATTGTTTTCTACTGCCATAAAATATCCGTTTTGGAATATGTCTGTGAAGACTAAGATTTGTAGGAATATGGCTCCGCCTAGACAGCTTAAGCCTAGGCTATGAAGCAATAATTGTATCCTGTTGTCACGCGGAGTCTTCATGTTTCATCGCGTATATTAAGAAATAATACTTTACTTATAGGTTATGGATTAACGCACACAACAGTACCTAAGAATCTCGCATAAATATCAAATATTAATACGGGGATTTACTAATGTCCATAGATTTTTCCGTGTACGTTCCATAATACTTTGAAGTCAATGACTCAATTTCTATTTTTAGCCGCGTATGCTCAGCTTTAAAAAATGAAGACGCACAGCTTGAACATCATTTACTAGTTGAATTGGGAGGACTTCGAAAATACCGATATCGTTATTTTTCTGTAGATATAATATTCTCACTCTTCAAGTATCGCGCAGATAGAACTAGATTCCATAATGTTTAAATGTGATTTGCTGTCAATAATAATGCGGGGAGGAGAGATTGGAAAGAAGGTTAACTAGTTTTTTTGTATCTTTATTTTTTATAGTTTTGTTATGCATGATGAATTTATCACCTATTCTGGCATATCTGGAACCTCCTGTTGATAGCAGTTGGGCTTCAACCATCCCAACAATTGATGGAAATTTAGCAGCAGGAGAGTGGGTGGATGCAACTGTTCGTGATTTCACACTTGAAATGAGATGGCGTTCCGATGGCTCACTAAACGATACGTTAAACGCTAGATTTTATGTCAAGAACAATTGGACTCATATTTTTACAGCAGTAGAGATATTTAATGAAGATTATGATGCCCGAGATATTACGGCACAGTATGATGGCCTTTTTATATTATTTGAAGACGATCACGACGGTATCGTAAGCGCAGGAGATAATGGCGAAGGAGTTACGATGTGGTCCGGTTCACCCTTCTACTCAAGAAATGATCTTTACTATACAGGCAGTTATTGGGATTCTGACGTCAATGCTGGTCAGACGAACGATGGAGCGTTAGCTTGGTCCCACACCAATCCAATAGAGGGAGCAATTGGTAACTACACATTCGAAATGATGATTCCGCTTGTAGGCTCAGATGGAGACAGCTATGATCTAGATATTGCTACCTTGCCAAAGACCGTTGGATTCAAAATATGGTTCCACGATGAGTGCTGTTTGGATGGAGTATATCCAGACGACCCAGCAATTACTAAGAACGTAGAAGAAATCGGGAACGGTGCTACATTTGGCGAACTGATTCTACATCCTCTCTACACATTGACAATTGTCACAACGCCTGGTGGAACAACAAACCTAACCCTTCCAGGGCAGTATCAATATGCTTACGGAACGAATGTTGATGTCTTAGCAATACAAGATGCTGGATATGAATTTGATCATTGGAAGCTTGATGATATTGATGTTGGCACAGATAATCCTTACTCCGTTCTAATGGATCAAAACCATACGTTAAAAGCTGTGTTTGTAGAGGAACTTTCAGCTAGCATAAGTCCAACAGATGTAACTATCATATTAGGAGACTACGTTACATTTACATCTACAGTTTCAGGAGGAACCCCTTCCTACTCTTACCAATGGTACTTAGACTCGAATGAAGTTTCGGGTGCAGAATCTTCCTCGTGGACATTCACACCCACATCAACTGGCATCTACTATGTGTACTTGAACGTGACGGATAATAGAGGAAGAATCGCCGTATCTAACACTGCAAGGGTTACAGTAATCACCTTACCTATAGGAGGATATTCAATATCAGTAACTACTAACGTTAACACTTTGGCCAACCCAATTGTCTGCTACGTTGTTATATTAGCAATATTCAGTAGCATTGCAGCCATAATTAGACGTAAAAAATTATAGGCAATTACTTAGTGTCTCTTTCTATGAGAAATGATCAGCGAAAATTGAAAACTAGGAAACTAATTTCTCTTTTGTAAATTCTTACTGTATCTTTCTTTAAATTTTATATTCTTTCGCTTTCACGGTAAACATGATTTCGCTTTTCAAATCTTTCATGAACTTGGTAAATAAATCCGCATATTCCGTGTGAACTGGGAACACTTTAGTTGCATTGATTTCTTCAAGAATGTTTCTCAGCTAAAGCGGCATTATATGTCCGGAAACGTGCATATGATACCATGGTAACCCTTAATGTCTAAGCCAGTTAACTAATCTTTCAAAGTCAATCTTCATTTCTTCGTTGAATGGTTCAGATGCAGATAGAGGATGACAGCTTCCATGGTCTGGATTGATTTCCACAAGCGCTTCTAAATCGTAAAAAGAGATCGCTAGAACTACTTTGCACTGTTGCTTCGAAATTTCGAACACGTCTAGTCCGAATACTGCTCCATAATTTGTTTTTTCCATTTGCGATGCCTTTTCTTCGATTTTCGAAATATCAGTATGTTTTCATCGTTCAAGTCTGAAACGTTTAGGTTCTTGTCTTCGTGTAATGTTTTCAATATGTAAGCTTGTTTAAGTGAAACAGCTGGGCATCACCATTATTCTTGGCTGTTCGGTGAAAGGAGTTCAATCTGTCAATGTCTGCATGAGCAAAATCAGCCTTTTTATCGGTTTAATAGCTTTCGCGATTGGAGGAGCTGGGGTTCTAGGCTACTCTTTACCTCTTATCCCAACAATAATGATATTGATTGGCCTCTTCATTTTAGCTGAAGCTATAAGAAAACTAATAAGATAGAAAGGTTAGCTCGCTGGAGTTAGGTTTCTTCATTTTCTATTATATTTATCAGAGTTTCAAAACATTCCCTTACAAGTTGCTTCAGAGCTTTCTTTTTAGTTCTGCCTTTCCTTTTCGCGATTTCATCAACTTCATCGAAGGTGATCTAAGAATGTCTATATACTCTGCTTCTTCTTCAGTTTACATGCATCTTTACAAATGTTTGAAATGGTCCGAATTACCCTTGGAAAAGTAAATATGCTGAAACCCTTAGTGTATTTTGGATGTCCAACTTTTCTAAAAAGCTTTGCATCTCCTCTGGCTCGTAAATATCCTCTGATGAACGTTTCTGTAATAAGCTCTACCGGACGTGCTTCACTAAAGGCTGGAATGTAGTGTCCCATGTAATACAGAAATTCAGCGATGTCCCAAGCTTTGTCACCGTTTCTAGATGCTTGCTCCAAATCTAACAAGCAGATTTCACCAGTTTTTTCTCTAACCATAATATTCTCAGGTTTCGTATCCCCTAAAGCTATGTCCAAAGCATGTACTTCTGCAAACCTCTCGCCAACCCTATCTATAACGTTCAAGCTGATCTTCACATCCTCATCGTTCTTTGGATTCACAATCTTTTTTATCACTTCATCGAGTTTTTCTCCTTCAACATATTCCATGAAAACTAAACGTTCACCATGACTTACATATAGAATTTTAGGAACATCAAAACCCAGACTGTATAAATGCTGATTTATGGAACATTCTCTTTCAAGCCTTGACCGCCCCAAAACAGTGAAAGTTCTTGTTCCAAGCGTCCATAAATTGAGAGGGAACCATTTAAAACTAGACCAGTCCTTAAACCTTTTAACGACGATTTTCTTTTCATCATGGTTCAGCAAAGCCTTGATTAAATAGACATCGTTTAGAACACCGCCAAGCTTCTCCATTTTAATTTCAGCTTTTTCACCTTCTAAGAGCACCCTCCTTGCAAAAGCTTCGATGCCCATTTTATCCGACAAGGGAACAAGTCCATGAGCTGTAGGAATGCGTAAATAATTCAGGGGATCCTCAAGTTGATGGATAAGGTTAGAGTTCTCTTCAACATTCCTCTGAAACTTGAATAAGGTTCCTTTACCTTGTGAAAGAAAGCTTAGGGTTCTTGAGAAAGTGCCAAGCAAAGAAATGAATAGGGTTCTCTGGGTGGTTCTGAGAATATTTATGAAACGAATTTTCTTGCTTTCAACTTTCTCCACAAATTTTCTAGGTATCCTTACATATCCGTCTGATAACGTAATTACATATTCTCTCTCTAGTTCCTTTAATGACTCTAAGTATCCAAGCATAACAGATTTGATGTTCCTGTTCTTAACATCCTTCTGCAGGAAGCTAAACACGCTGTGAACCATTGGGGGAAAAAGCCTAGCTCTACTCATCATAGTCTCGTACATAAAATACTCCGGTGCAATGTAAAAACTAGAGGATAGTTCAGGAAAATTTAGAACGAGATTTTCCAAGAGTTCAATAATTAACCGCTTTTTCAATTTAACATCCTGAATATGCATGTAATTCCAGTTTGCCAAGGCAACATATGGAAAGATTATTTTTGCAGCAAAAGCCTCACCTAAAAATCCTCTATCTACATCTCTTTCAAAAACCCATTCGTCAACAGAAAAAACAACAACGTTTCTATCACCCAATACTTTCATGTGACTCATCAACCGCGAGGGATAATCGTGGATTATAAGTAATATTTCTAGAACATTTTTTGGATCAGTCAGCCCTAAGGCATAACCACCAACTATACACACTGCCGTGATTTGGCATGAACCAGCAATATCCTTACATAAATTAACA